>NZ_SDPL01000053.1 GCF_004135055.1 Agromyces binzhouensis
CGCGCGCGGCCGAGCCCGTGAGCACGGCCACCGGGTCGACGGATGCCGCGGCCTCCCGCCGCGCGGAGCGCATCGCGCTGCGCACCCACTCCCCCTGGCGCGACCCCCGCTACCTGCTGCTGACGCTGCTCAGCGCCGTGTTCGGCATGCAGTTCGCCGTCACGAACGTCGGGGTCCCGCTCTGGGTGGCGCATGCCACCGAGGCGCCCACGGTCGTCGTGTCCGCCGTGCTGATCCTCAACACCACGATCGTCGTGCTGTTCCAGGTGCCGCTCTCGCGCGGCACCCACGACGTGCGCGTCGCGGGCCGCGTCTCGGCGATCGCCGCCTGGCTCATGGCCGGCGCCTGCGTCGTCTACGCGCTCTCGGCAGGACTGCCCGCCTGGGGCGCCGTGGCGGTCGTGCTCCTCGCAGCGCTCACCCACGCGTTCGCCGAGGTCCTCTCGCAGGCCGGCGGCTGGGGACTCGGCTTCGAGCTCGCCGACCCCGTCCGCGCCGGAACCTACCAGGGCGTGTTCGGCATGGGCTACTCGCTCGGCGCGATGTGCGCGCCGCTCGTCGTCACCGCGACCGCGCTCGAGCACGGACTCGCCGGCTGGGCGGTGCTCGGCGCGATCTTCCTCGCCTCGGGCCTCGGCACGTGGGTGATCGCCCGGTCCGCCGCACGCGGCGTCGACCGGATGCCCAGTCAACCCCCAGCAGCGGCGACGGCGGCCTCGGCTAGCGTCGGACCATGACCGCCACGCCGTCGATCGTCTGGTTCCGCGACGACCTCCGCGTGGGCGACCATCCTGCGTTGCATGCCGCAGTCGAACGCGGTGAGCCGATCGTCGCGGTGTACGTGCTCGACGAGGAGTCGACCGGCGTGCGCCCGCTCGGCGGCGCCGCGAAGTGGTGGCTGCACCACTCGCTGGCCTCACTCTCGGGCGACCTGCGCGACCGCGGCGTGCGCCTCGTGCTCCGACGCGGCCCGGCGGGCCGGGTCATCCGCACGCTCGTCGACGAGGCCGGCGCCGGCGCCGTCTTCTGGAACCGCCGCTACGGCGCTGCGGAGCGCGAGATCGACGCCGACCTGAAGTCCGACCTCTCCGACGCCGGGCTCGAGGTGCGGAGCTTCGGCGCGTCGCTGCTGTTCGACCCGTGGACGATCCGCACCGGATCGGGCACGCCGTTCTCGGTCTTCACCCCGTTCTGGAAGGCGTGCCTCGCGGCCGACGAGCCGCGGCATCCGCTGCCCGCACCCGCGGAGCTCGACGGCTACGGCGGTGCCGACGGGCGGGGCGGCCCGGCCGGTGACGACCTCGACGACTGGGAGCTGCTCCCGACGCACCCGGACTGGGCGGGCGGCCTCCGCGAGACGTGGGAGCCCGGCGAACGCGCGGCGCACCGGCGGCTGCGCGACTTCCTCGCCGAGGACCTCGCCGACTACGCCACCTCGCGCGACCGCCTCGACCGCGAGGCGACGAGCCGGCTCTCGCCGCGCCTGCGATGGGGCGAGCTCAGCCCGCACCAGGTCTGGCACGCGACCCGCGAACGCGCCGCGGGCACCGAGGGCGCGCGCAAGTTCCTCGCCGAGGTCGGATGGCGCGAATTCGCCTGGCACGTGCTCTTCCACTTCCCCGCCCTCGCGACGCGCAACTGGCGCGAGGAGTTCGACGCGTTCCCGTGGCCGCGACTGCACCCGACCGCGCTCACGGCGTGGGAACGCGGCCGGACGGGCGTGCCCGTCGTCGACGCCGCCATGCGCGAGCTCTGGCACACCGGGAGCATGCACAACCGCGCGCGCATGATCACCGCGTCCTTCCTCACGAAGAACCTGCTCATCGACTGGCGGCGCGGCGAGCAGTGGTTCTGGGACACGCTCGTCGACGCCGACCACGCCTCGAACCCGTTCGGCTGGCAGTGGGTCGCGGGCTCCGGGGCGGATGCCGCGCCGTACTTCCGCGTGTTCAACCCCGAGCTGCAGCGGGCGAAGTTCGACCCCGACGACCGCTACGTCGAGCGATGGCTGCCGGAGCTCGACTCCGACAGGTATCCCGAGCCGATCGTCGACCTGAAGGAGACGCGGGCCGCGGCGCTCGCGGCGTACGAGCACGTGAAGGCCGCGAAGTAGCCGCTATCGCAGCGCGTGCTCGAGCACGTGGTCGTGCTCGACCCGGTCTCCGAGTCGGAAGCCCTTCGTGCCGACCACCTCGAAGCCCTGCTTCTCGTAGAAGCGGATGGCGCGGCGGTTCTCCTGGTTCACGCCGAGCCAGACGACCGCCGCACCCGTCGCCGCGGCGGCCGCGAGGGTCTCGGCCATGAGCGAGCCGGCGATGCCCGCCCCGTGGGCGACCGGGTGCACGTACATCTTGCTGAGCTCGATCGCCGGACGCGTCGAGACACTGGCCGCCGCGTCGTCGTCGGCCGGCACCCCGCCATCGGTGGACACCAGCATCGACCAGCCGACCAGCCCGCCCGTGGCGGCGACCTCCTGGGCGTCGGCCAGCGCGATGCCCGCCCCGCTCGTGCGATCGGGCTCGGCGACGAGGATCGTCCGCTCGGGGTCGGCGAGGTACTCGGCGAATCGCACCTCGCTGAGCTCCTCGGCGATGAACCACGCGATCGAGTCGGCCGTCGTCGACGGCGGGCACGCGAGCGGGAAGGTGACGGCCGCCAGGCGCGCGAGGGCCTCGGCATCGCCCGCCGTCGCGGGCCGGATCGTCACGGTCACAGGCCTGACGCTACCCGGGTGCCGGCGATCCGGCCATCGATTCCGGCAGCCTCGCGTGTCATGCCCGTGCTCGACGCCCCCGCGGGATGGCAGGATCGGCGCATGGACGTTCCCCTCGATCGCGTGACGGCCCGCTCCGACGACGGCCGCTCGTTCCACATCCCGGGCCCGGTCGACGGCTTCGTCGTGGGCGCGCTCGTCGTGATCGACGACGGCGAGCGCCGCCAGCTCGGGCTCGTCGAGCAGCGCGACGACGAGCGCGGGCACCTCCGCGGGCGCCTGCTGGGCCTCATCGCCGACGGCCTCCTCGAGACCCGCGCGACGCTGCCGTTCGTCGCCGCGAGCGTGGCCGCGGTCGATCCGGCATCCGTGGACCTGCTGCACGCGGCGACCGGTGCGGCGCTCGAGGTCGGCACCGACCTGACGCCCCCGGGCGGTCCGGCGAAGCTGCTCCCGCACCGCTTCAACCGGCACACGTTCTGGTGCGGGCAGAGCGGCTCCGGCAAGACCTACGCGCTCGGGGTCGTGCTCGAGCAGGTCATCGCGCACACCGCGCTGCCGGTCGTCGTGTTCGACCCGAACTCCGACTTCGTGCGGCTCGGCGAGCTGAACCCGGGTGCGTCCGGTCCGACCGCCGATGCGCTGCGCGAGCGAGACATCCGGGTGCTCCGCCCGAACGTGCCCGGGTCCGAGCCGCTGCGCGCCCGGTTCGTGGGGATGCCGATGGCCTCGAAGGCCGCGGTGCTGCAGCTGGATCCGATCGCGGACCGGCAGGAGTACAACGGGCTCGTGCACCTGCGCGACGCGCTCGACACGACCGACCTGGGTGCGATCCTCCCGACGCTCGGCTCGTCCGACGACCCGGTCAAGCGCGAGATGGCGCTTCGCATCGAGAACCTCGGGCTCATGGAGTGGGAGGTGTGGGCCGGCACGGAACGCGCGGCGACCGACGTCATCGACGAGCGGCCCGACGCCACGGTGCTCGACCTGGGCGGATTCTCCACGCCCGAGCAGCAGCTCGTGGTCGCGCTCGCGGTGCTCGACGAGCTCTGGGCGAGGCGCGAGGAGCGCCGTCCGGTGCTGCTCGTGATCGACGAGGCGCACAACCTCTGCTCGCCGCAGCTCGACTCCCCCGTCGCGATCGCCGTGCGCGAGCGCCTCGTGCAGATCGCCGCAGAGGGCCGGAAGTTCGGCCTGTGGCTGCTGCTCTCGACGCAGCGGCCCTCGAAGGTGCATCCGGGGATCATCTCGCAGTGCGACAACCTCGCCCTCATGAAGATGAGCTCGCCGATCGACCTCGAGGGGCTCGCGACCTACTTCGGCTACGCACCGACGGGCCTCATCGCGCGGTCGCCGTGGTTCCGGCAGGGCGAGGCGCTCTTCGCCGGCGGGTTCGTGCCCGCGCCCACGCTGCTGAAGATGAACTCGCGCGTCACGCCCGAGGGCGGCGTCGACGTGCCCGTCCCGCTCCGCTGACACGACGAAGCGGATGCCGCGGTCTTCCCATCCCGCGGCATCCGCTCCTCGTGCGCTGACGCGCGACCCGGCCTAGAGGAACCGGGCGTACGCCCCGACGGTGAGGAACGTCGGGAACTCGGGCTCGAGCGCGACCGACCGGAACACCGAGATGGCGTCGTCGAACCGGTCGCCCTCGAACCGGGGCAGGTCGGCCACGGCGGCCGCCATGATCCGCACGATCGACGTCTGGTCGATGCGCGTGCCCTCGGCGGTGACCGTGTTGTCGTGCAGCCACTGCCACACCTGCGAGCGCGAGATCTCCGCGGTCGCGGCGTCCTCCATCAGGTTGTCGATCGCCGCGGCTCCGGTCCCTCGGAGCCACGACTCGATGTACCGGATGCAGATCGAGACGTTGTCGTACACGCCGGCCTCGGTGACCTCGCCGCCGATCGACGGGATGTCGAGCAGCTGCGCCGCGGTGACCTGGACGTCCTCGCGCAGGCGGTCGACCTGGTTGGGCCGGTCGCCCAGCACCGCGTCGAACTCGGCGCGTGCGGTCGGGATGAGGTCGGGGTGCGCGACCCACGTGCCGTCGAAGCCGTCGCCCGCCTCACGGCGCTTGTCGGCGGACACCGCGGCGAGCGCGCGCTCGGTGACCTCGGGGTCGCGACGGTTCGGGATGAACGCGCTCATGCCGCCGATGGCGTGCGCGCCGCGCTGGTGGCAGGTCGAGACGAGCAGTTCGGTGTAGGCCCGCATGAACGGCACCGTCATGGTGATCGACTTGCGGTCGGGCATCACCCAGCGACGGCCGCGCGACCGGAACGTCTTCACGATCGAGAAGATGTAGTCCCAGCGGCCGGCGTTCAGGCCGGCGCAGTGGTCGCGGAGCTCGTACAGGATCTCGTCCATCTGGAACGCGGCCTGGATCGTCTCGATCAGCACGGTCGCCCGGATCGTGCCGTGCGGAATGCCGACCTCCTGCTCGGCGAAGGTGAAGATGTCGTTCCAGAGCTTCGCCTCGCGGTGCGACTCGAGCTTCGGCAGGTAGAAGTACGGCCCGCGGCCGGCCTCGATGAGGGCCTTGGCGTTGTGGAAGAAGTAGAGCCCGAAGTCGACCAGCGACCCGGAGGCGTGCATCGCACGCCCCGCGCGGTCGTGGAACTTCAGGTGCTTCTCGACCAGGTGCCAGCCCCGCGGGCGGAACACGATGGTCGGCGTCTCGGTCGCGGTGACGCGGTACTCCTTGCCCTCGGGGCTCGTGTACTCGAGTTCGCCGCGCAGGAAGTCGAAGAGCGAGAGCTGGCCCTCGACGACGTTCGCCCAGGTGGGGCTCGTGGCGTCCTCGTGGTCGGCGAGCCACACCTTCGCACCGGAGTTCAGCGCGTTGATCGCCATCTTGCGGTCGGTCGGACCGGTGATCTCGACGCGGCGGTCCTCGAGGCCGGGGCCGGCCCCGGCGACGCGCCAGGTGCGGTCGTTCCGGATCCACTCGGTCTCGGGGAGGAACTTCGGGTCGCGGCCGTTGGCCGCGTCGACCCGGGTCTGCAGGCGGACGGCGAGCAGCTCGTGCCGGGTGTGCGCGAATCGGTCGTGCAGCTTCGCGAGGAACGCGAGCGCCTCGGGCGTGAGGATCTCGTCGTAGCGCTCGCCGAGCGGTGCGGTGACCTCGAGGTGCGGCTGCACGGTCTGGAAGCTGCCCGTCGCCGGCTTCGGCTCGGGCGTGGTCGTCTGCGCGCGAGCGGAGCCGATGGCGTCCGGTCGCTCGATGGTGATGGTCATGATCTCGTCTCCTTCGCGGGCGTGCGCCCGTCGATCAGTGCTGGAACTGCTCTTCCTCGGTCGATCCGACGAGGGCGAGGGTCGCGCTGTTCGGGTTCAGCGCCGTGGCGATCTGGTCGAAGTAGCCGGTGCCGACCTCGCGCTGGTGGCGCGTGGCGGTGTAGCCGTCGGCCTCGGAGGCGAATTCGGCCTCCTGCAGCTCGACGTACGCGGACATGTGGCGCTCGTTGTAGTGCTTGGCGAGCGTGAACATGCCGTGGTTCAGGGAGTGGAAGCCCGCCAGGGTGATGAACTGGAACGCGTACCCCATCGCGGCGAGCTCGCGCTGGAACTTCGCGATCTGGTCGTCGTCGAGGTGGCGCTTCCAGTTGAAGCTCGGCGAGCAGTTGTACGAGAGGCGCTTGCCCGGGAACTTCGCGTGCACGGCCTCGGCGAAGCGGCGGGCGAGCTCGAGGTCGGGCTCGGCCGACTCGACCCAGAGCAGGTCGGCGTACTCGGCGTAGGCGAGGCCGCGCGCGATGACCGGCTCGATGCCGTTCTGCACGTTGTAGAAGCCCTCGGCGGTGCGCTCTCCGGTGACGAACGGCTTGTCGCGCTCGTCGTGGTCGCTCGTCAGCAGGGTCGCGGCGAGCGCGTCGGTGCGGGCGATGATGATCGAGGGCACGCCCGCGACATCCGCCGCCATGCGGGCCGCGTTGATGGTGCGGATGTGCTGGCCGGTCGGGACCAGCACCTTGCCGCCCATGTGGCCGCACTTCTTCTCGCTGGCGAGCTGGTCCTCCCAGTGCACGCCGGCCGCGCCGGCCTCGATCATCTGGTGCATGAGCTCGTAGGCGTTGAGCGGGCCGCCGAAGCCGGCCTCGGCGTCGGCGACGATCGGCGCCATCCAGTCGCGGTCGTCGGTGCCCTGCTCGACCTGGCCGGCGCGCAGCAGCGCGTTGTTGATGCGGCGGACGACGGCCGGCACCGAGTTGGCGGGGTAGAGCGACTGGTCGGGGTAGGTCTGGCCGGAGAGGTTGGCGTCGGCCGCGACCTGCCAGCCCGAGAGGTAGATGGCCTTGAGCCCGGCGCGCACCTGCTGCACGGCCTGGTTGCCCGTCAGGGCGCCGAGCGCGGCCGACCACTCCGGGTCCTCCATGCGCTCGAACGCGGTTCCGGTGTTCTTCCGGATGTTCTCCCACAGCTTCTCGGCGCCGCGGCGGGCGAGCGTCCGCTCCTCGCGGACCGGGCCGCGGAGGGCGATGACGTCCTCGGCGGTGTAGTCGCGCTTGACGCCCTCCCAGCGGGGGTCGGCGTCCCACTCGAGCTGGAGCTCGGCGGCGGTCTGCGTCTGGTCGCCGGGGCGGTTCTGGGTGCTCATCGTGGTGCTCCTTCGGTGCAGCGGTGCGGATGTCTCGTGGTCCGTCCGGCTCCTCCTGCGGTGCCGTCCGGGGGTCTGTGGAACCATGCTGCGCGCCCCGCACCGGGGTCCGACGACGAATCGGGGGGTGAACTTTCCCGGTTCTTCCGCATCGCGGAACAACCGCGGGGCGGGCGGATGCCTCGGCGGCGCCGGGGGCAGAATGAGGGCGTGACGCACGACGGCGGCCTCACCGACGACGAGCGTCGCCTGGAACGGCGACGGTCGCGGTTGGGCGTGCTCGGCGTCGCGCTCTTCGTCGTCGGGCCGGTGCTCGGCGCGGCGCTCGCGGTCGTCGGCGTGGTGGTCGGGCTCCGTGAGGACCCGCGATGGGGGCTGCTGGTGGTCCTCGGCCTGGGCGTCGGCTTCGGCGCCACGTTCGCCGGCCTGCGAGTGCTGACACGCCTCGAACGGGCGCGGTCGGTCGGCCCGTCGCCGGCGGAGGGCCCCGATCAGCCCGACTCGGCCTCGCCCGGCCGTACGAGCCCCGACCCGTAGGCCGCGACCGCCGAGGTCGGACGCGGTCGCGGTCGACGTCGCGCGGGTGTCCGGCCTCGCGCGACGCGGTCCGCGTTTCGCCCGCATGACGGATCCGGCCCCACTGTTTCGCCGACGTGACGATCGTCCGGACGATCTGTCTGGCACAGCCGTCCCGGGCGGAGGTTCGTCCGGTTATCCACGTGTCCATTGCACACGCGTGCAACAAGGGTTTGAATGGCCGGACGCGACGCGGCGTCAGTGAACCGGAGGTGCCCACAGGTGACGACAGCGACCGAGGCGAGGACCGTCTCACACCCTGACCAGCAGGACGCCGCATCGGGCTCCGTCGAGCTCCAGCAGGTCACGAAGCGCTACGGCGACGCGATCGCGGTCGACGGCCTGTCGCTCACCATCCAGCCCGGCGAGTTCATCTCGCTGCTCGGCCCGTCCGGCTGCGGCAAGACGACGACCCTGCGCATGATCGCCGGGTTCGAACAGCCCGACGAGGGCGACATCCGCATTTCCGGACGATCCGTCCTGGGTGCGCCGCCCTACCGCCGTGACGTCAACACCGTCTTCCAGGCGTACGCGCTCTTCCCGCACATGACCGTCGCCGAGAACGTCGCCTACGGCCTCCAGCAGCGCCGCACGCCGAAGGCCGAGGTCCGCCAGCGCGTCTCCGAGGCGCTCGACCTCGTGCAGATGCGTCGCTTCGCCGACCGCAAGCCGACCCAGCTCTCCGGCGGGCAGCAGCAGCGCGTGGCGCTCGCCCGCGCGCTCGTCAACCGCCCGTCCGTGCTGCTCCTCGACGAGCCGCTCGGCGCGCTCGACCGCCAGCTCCGCGAGGAGATGCAGCTCGAGCTGAAGCTGCTGCAGTCCCGGCTCGGCATCACCTTCGTGTTCGTCACGCACGACCAGGGCGAGGCGCTCTCGATGAGCGACCGCATCGCGATCATGCGCGACGGCCGCATCGAGCAGCTCGCCGACGCCGACACGATCTACGCCCGGCCCACGTCGGCCTACGTCGCCGCGTTCGTCGGCCAGCAGAACTTCTTCCGCGGGACCGCGACCGAGGGCGGCTCGGCGGTCGAGTCCGAGCACGGCCTCGTGCGCGGCATCCGCTCGGACCGCCTCGCCCCCCTCGCCGACGGCACGTCGGTGCAGGCCGCGGTGCGCCCCGAGTTCGTGCGCATCGAGGCGGATGCCGCGGGCGGCGCCCCCTCGACCGGGGCGAACCGCGTGCAGGGCACCCTGCTCGGCGTCTCCCACCTCGGCGAGACGATGCAGTACCTCGTCCGACTCGGCGACGACCAGAGCCTCATCGCACGTCGCCCCACCCCGGAGGCCCCCGACCTCGCCGTCGGCCAGGCGGTCTCGTGCTCGTGGAGCGACGCGAGCGTGCAGGTCTTCCCGTCCGACGACGCGGCCGCGGCAGGCGGCTACGTCGCGCCGCCGACGCACTGACGTCGCCCGAGCGCACCCGAACCGCCCGACGCACCACCGAACCCAGCAATCCGCCCGACCCCCAAGGAGCGACATGGCCGAGAAGTCCACCCCCATCCGGATCCTCGCGAGCACCGAGCAGGTGCCGATCCTCCAGCGCGCGATCGACCGCCGCCGATTCCTGAGCTTCGCCGCCGCCATGGGCGGCACGGCGTTCCTCGCGGCGTGCTCCTCGCCCGGCGGAAGCACCTCCTCGGCGCCGGTCGCCACCGGCGGCGAGCTCGAGGGCTCGCTCAACATCTACACGTGGGGCGACTACGACTCGCCCGACGTCGTCGCGTCGTTCACGTCCGACTTCGGCCCGAAGGTCACGTTCGACTCCTACGGCTCGAACGAGGAGCTGATCTCGAAGCTGGTCGCCGCGAAGGGCACGTCGGGCTACGACATCATCGTCCCGACCGGCGCGTTCATCCCGCAGATGATCGAGAACGGCATCATCCAGCCGCTGAACAAGGACCTGCTGCCGAACATCGAGCACATGGACCCCGCGTTCCTCGGCCGGAGCTGGGACCCCGAGAACGAGTACTCGATCTGCAAGGCGTGGGGCACCACCGGCTTCGTCTACGACAAGACGGTCATCACGCGCGAGCTCAAGGACTGGAACGACTTCCTCGACGCCGCGCAGAACGAGGCCAGCGGCAGGACCAGCGTGCTCGACGACCCGGCCGAGGTCACCGGCCTCTACTACTGGGCGAACGGCATCGACTGGAACACCACCGACGAGGCCGACCTCGCCGCGTGCGAGGACTTCATCGTCAACACGCTCGCCCCGCACATCTCGGCGTTCGACTCCTACCCCGGCGGCCAGGCGATCCCGCAGGCCACCCAGGTGCTCATGCAGGCCTGGAACGGCGACGCCCGCATCGGCATCATGGAGTCGCCCGACCCCGACCGCTGGCAGTGGGTGCTCGGCTCGCCCGCGACCGAGCTCTGGATGGACAACTGGGCGATCCCCGTCGGCGCTCCCCACCCGGAGGCGGCGCACGCGTTCATCGACTGGACGATGGTCCCCGAGAACCAGCTCCTCCAGGTCGACTACATCGGCTACCACACCGGCGCCGCAGGCATCGAGGAGGCCGCGAACGAGGCCGGCCTCGAGATGCTCGACCTCGTGTTCTTCTCCGAGGAGCAGATCGCCACCATGAACGACGGCGAGGTCAACGAGGCCCAGCAGGTCAACGTCGACATCTGGAACAAGGCGAAGGCCGCCGCCGGTGCGTAGTCTCCGCCTGCCGAGCTTCGCCCTCGCGATTCCCGCGTGGGCGTGGCTCGTCACCTTCTTCGTCGTACCGGTCGGCGCGGTGCTGTACTTCAGCTTCGGCTACAAGCCGGGCATCTTCGGCACCCACGCGACCGACGTGCTGTCGTTCGACCGGTACGCCGAGGCCCTCTCGCCGACCTTCTTCGAGGTGTTCATGAACACCCTGTGGGTCGGCATCGCGGGCACCCTGCTCTGCCTCGCGATCGGCCTCCCGGTCGCGTACTGGATGGCCGTGAAGGCGCCCGCGCACCGCCGCGGGCTGCTCATCGCCCTCGTGATGGTGCCGTACTGGACGAACTTCCTCGTGCGCACGATCGGCTGGCAGATCATCCTCGCCCCCGAGGGGTGGATGTCGCAGCTGCTCCAGACCGTCGGCATCACCGACGGCCCGCTCGCGATCCTGTACACGCGCACCGCCGTGCTGATCGGCGTCGTCTACAACTACCTGCCGCTCATGATCCTGCCGCTGTACGTGGCGTTCGACCGCGTCGGGCCCGCGCTCCGCGAGGCGTCGAAGGACCTCGGCGCGAACCGGGTGGGCACCTTCATCCGCGTGACCTTCCCGCTCGCCCGTCCGGGGATCATCGTGGGCCTGCTGCTCGTCTACATCCCGCTCATGGGCGACTACATCACGGCGACGGTGCTCGGCGGCGCGCAGGGGAACATGGTGGGCCAGTTGGTGGCCAGCCAGTTCCAGGCCGCGCAGAACTGGGCGCTCGGCTCGGCGATGGCGGTGCTGCTCATCCTCGTGATCATGGTCTCGGCGGCCGCGATCGGGTTCCTGCTCTGGCTCGTGTCGCTGCCGTTCCGCGTCCGCAACCGCGTCGTCCTGGAGGCCACGGCATGACCACCACCGCACCCGAGGCGACGCTGACGGATGCCGCACCCGGCGCCGCCGACGCATCCGCGCCCCGCACGCCCGCCGCGCCGGTCGCGCGTCG
>NZ_SDPL01000530.1 GCF_004135055.1 Agromyces binzhouensis
CGTCGATGCCCACCGGCCCCGTGGCATCCGCCGCGGCGACCGCCCGGCCGCCGACCGCGACGGGTGCCGCGAAGGCCGACCCGACCGAGCCGTCGGGCAGGCCCGAGCGTTCCGTGTCCGTCGTCTTCGCGGCATCCGTCGTCATGGTCTGCTCCCTCGGCTGGGTGACGGCTACTTCGCGAACCGCTCGGGGTCCGCCTGCGTGACGAACGAGTCGTCGATGAGGGTCGCGAGCGCGTCGTCGACCTGGTCCTGCGAGGCGACGTCGCCGAGCTCGACGAAGACCGGGCCGATCTTCTCGAGCAGCGCGACCTGGGCGTCGCCGGGGACCGGGTCGACATCGAGGTTCGAACGCTCGAGGATCACCTTCGAGGCGATGGACTCGTCGAGGCCGGCGACCTCGGCGAGGATCGCGGCGGTCTCCTCGGGGTTCTCGGCCGCCCAGACGCGCGCCCGCTCGTAGGCGTCGATCACGAGCTGCGCGAGGGCGGGCTTCTCCTCGAGGAACGACTCGGTGGCGTTGAGGAAGCCGTAGCTGTTGAAGTCGACGTTGCGGTAGATGAGGGAGGCGCCCGCCTCCTCGGCGCCGGCCATGATCGGGTCGAGGCCCGCCCACGCGTCGACCGCGCCGTTCTGCAGCGCGGCCCAGCCGTCGGCGTGCTGCAGGTTCTCGACCGTGATGTCGCCCGGCTCGAGGCCCTCGGCCTCGAGCGTCTGCAGCAGGAAGAAGTACGGGTCGGTGCCCTTGGTCGCGGCGACCGTCCTGCCCTCCAGGTCGGCGACCTCGTCGATCTCGCTGCCCGGGCCGGCCACGATCGCCGACCACTCGGGCTGCGAGTAGATGTCGATGGTCTTGATCGGCGAGCCGTTGGCGCGTGCGAGGAGCGCCGCCGAGCCGGCGGTCGAACCCACGTCGATCGCGCCGGCGCGCAGCGCCTCGTTGGCCTTGTTCGAGCCGGCCGACTGGACCCAGGTGACCTCGAGGCCCTCGTCCTCGAGCCATCCCTGGTCCTTGATGATGAGGCTCAGCGGGTTGTACGTCGCGAAGTCGATGTTCAGCGCCTGGCCCTCGAGCGAGTCGCCCTCGGCGACGGCCTCGGCGGACTGGTTCTCGCCGGCGACGCAGCCGGACAGCAGCAGCGCGGTCGCTGCGGCGCCCGCGACGAGCGCGGTGCGGAAGACGGTGGTGCGGGACACGGGTGGCTCCTTCTCGGTGGGTGGGGGTGCGACGTCGACGGCGGTGCTGTGGTCGGGCCGTCGTCGCCGGTCAGTACGGGTAGTGCGGGATGGTCGTGGTGGCCTGGATGCCGCGTGCGGCGCCGTGCCGGTCGATGCCGAGTCCGTCGAGCAGGCGCCCGCGGAGCTCGGCGAGCTCGGCGGAGCCGCGGTCGCGGGGCCGGTGGCCCGGCACGACGACGGTCTGGCGGATGCCGGCCCCCGGCGCGTCGCCGTCGGTGCCGAGCAGCACGATCCGGTCGGCCAGCTGGAGCGCCTCGTCGACGTCGTGCGTGACGAGCAGCACGGTGGTCGGCTCGGCCGAGTGCACGTCGAGCAGCAGGTCCTGCATCTTCAGGCGGGTGAGGGCGTCGAGCGCGCCGAAGGGCTCGTCGAGCAGCAGCACCTCGGGGTTGCGCGCCAGGGCGCGGGCGAGGGACGCGCGCTGCGCCATCCCGCCGGACACCTCGTGCGGGCGGTGCCCGCCGAACTCGGCGAGGCCGACGAGCTCGAGCAGGCGCGCCACCTGCGCGCG
>NZ_SDPL01000531.1 GCF_004135055.1 Agromyces binzhouensis
GCCGCCGTCCGACCCGGTCGGCGGGTCGGCGACGAGCGAGCGGATGCCGCCGGCCGGCACCGCGACGGCCGCGCCCGTCCGCTTCGCCTCGTCGATCGACGCGCTCCGCACGGTCTACGGCTACGACGGGTTCCGCGGCGAGCAGGCCGCGATCATCGACCACGTGGCGGCCGGCGGCGACGCGGTCGTGCTCATGCCCACGGGCGGCGGCAAGAGCCTCTGCTACCAGGTCCCGGCGCTCCTCCGCGAGGGCACCGGCGTCGTGGTGTCGCCGCTCATCGCGCTCATGCACGACCAGGTCGATGCGCTCGTCCGCAACGGCGTGCGCGCGGGCTACCTGAACTCCTCCCAGACGCCGGCCGAGCGGGCGAGCGTCGAGCGCGCGTACCTCTCCGGCGAGCTCGACCTCCTCTACGTCGCACCCGAGCGGTTGGGCTCCGAGCAGACCAAGCGGTTCCTCGAGCGGGGGACGATCGCGCTGTTCGCGATCGACGAGGCGCACTGCGTCGCGCAGTGGGGGCACGACTTCCGCCCGGACTACCTCGCCCTCGCGGAGCTCGCCGAGCGCTGGCCCGAGGTGCCGCGCATCGCGCTCACGGCCACCGCGACCGAGGCGACGCATCGCGAGATCACGACGAGGCTCTCGCTCGGTGACGCGCGCCACTTCGTCTCGAGCTTCGACCGGCCGAACATCCAGTACCGCATCGCCCCGAAGCTCGACGTGCGTCGACAGCTGCTCGACTTCGTGCGCACCGAGGGTCGCGACGCCGACGGCAACCCGGTCGCGGGCATCGTCTACGCGCTCTCGCGCGCGAGCACCGAGAAGTTCGCCGCCTTCCTCGCCGCGAACGGCGTCGACGCGATGCCCTACCACGCCGGTCTCGATGCCGCCACGCGCCGCCGCACCCAGGAGCGCTTCCTCCGCGAGGACGGCGTGGTCGTCGTGGCCACGATCGCCTTCGGCATGGGCATCGACAAGCCCGACGTCCGCTTCGTCGCCCACGTCGACCTGCCGAAGTCGGTCGAGGGCTACTACCAGGAGACCGGCCGCGCGGGCCGCGACGGCCTGCCGTCGACGACCTGGCTCGCGTACGGGCTGCAGGACGTCGTGCAGCAGCGCCGCATGATCGACGAGAGCCCCGGCGACCTCGCGCACCGACGCAGGCTCGCGTCGCACCTCGACGCGATGCTCGCCCTCTGCGAGACCGTGCAGTGCCGACGCCAGAACCTTCTCGCGTACTTCGGCGAGCAGAGCACGCCGTGCGGCAACTGCGACACGTGCCTCGAGCCGCCCGCCTCGTGGGACGGCACCGTCGCCTCGCAGAAGCTGATGTCCACGATTGTCCGGCTGCAGCGTGAACGCGGGCAGCGGTTCGGCGCCGGCCACCTCGTCGACATCCTCCGCGGCAAGCGCACCGCGCGCGTCGAGCAGTACGGTCACGACGCGCTCGCGACGTGGGGCATCGGCGACGACCTCTCCGAGGCGCAGTGGCGAGGCGTCGTGCGCCAACTGCTCGCGCAGGGCCTGCTGCAGCCGGTCGGCGAGTACGGCGTCCTGACCCTGACGGATGCCTCGGCCGAGGTGCTCTCGGGGTCCCGGCAGGTCTCCTTCCGCACCGAGCCGGAGCGTCCGGTGCGCGCATCGCGGTCGAGCCGCGCCGCGGCTCCCGCGGCGGCCGACCTCGAGCCGCGCGACGCGGAGCTGTTCGAGGCGCTGCGTGCCTGGCGCGCCTCG
>NZ_SDPL01000532.1 GCF_004135055.1 Agromyces binzhouensis
CGAGGAGGGCAACGCCGTGATCGTCGCCGGCCCCGCGATCCCGCCGCGCGTGGTCGAGCGGCTGCGCGCCGCAGGTCCGTTCCCCGCCGAGGTCCTGCAGGGCGCGCGGCTCGACGCCGTGCTGTGGGGCGCGTGCTGAGCCGACGCGGGTAGCGTGGCATCCGTGCCGGAACTCGAACGTCGCCTCGCCGTGAGCGGACACCTCGCCAGGCTCGAGGAGTCGCGGACGCGGCCCGGCTCGTGGACCCTCACGGTCGACGGGACCCCGCAGTCGCACGTCGACCTCGAGCAGCCCGAGTGGCTGGGATTCGAGTACGTGCGCCGCATCGGCCACGCGGTCGACCTCGTGCGCGAGGAAGGGCGGCCGATCACCGCGCTGCACCTCGGCGGCGGCGCGTTCACCCTGCCCAGGTACGTCATCGCGACCAGGCCCGGGTCGCGCCAGCAGGTGATCGAGTTGGAGTCCGACCTCGTCGACCTCGTGCGCGCGAACCTGCCGTTCCCGCGCGGCGCGCAGGTGCGCGTGCGGCACGGCGACGCCCGCGAGGTCCTCGCGAAACTCCCGGCCGGGCTCGACGGAGCGGTCGACATCGCGATCGTCGACATCTTCTCGGGCGCGCGCACGCCCGCCCACGTCACGAGCGCGGAGTTCCACGGGCTCGTCTCGCCGCGGCTCGCACCGGGCGGGATCGTCGCGGTCAACGTCGCCGACGGCGCCGGCCTCGCGTTCGCCCGGTCGCAGGCCGCGACCCTGTCGCACGTGTACGCGCACGTCGCGCTCGCCGCCGACACCGGCATGCTGAAGGGCCGGCGATTCGGCAACGTCGTCATGTACGCCTCGCACGACCCGCTGCCGTTCGCCGGGCTGCCGCGCCGCCTCGCGAGCGATCCGGCCCCCGCGAAGCTCGTCGACGGCGACGAGCTGGTGCGCTTCATCGCCGGCGCGCCGGTCGTGACGGATGCCACCGCAGTGCCGTCGCCGCCCCCGGCGCGGTCGGTGTTCCTGAGCAGGCCGTAGGTCGTCGGGAAGGGACAGGACGGACGGGGCGGCGGCCGGCCGTCGAGGGCGCCCGCCGCTCACGCGTGCCGGAACCGGATCTCCTGGCCGGGTCGCACCTGCGCGAGCACGTCGAGGGAGCCCGGATCGACGATCGCGACGACCGGGTACCCGCCGGTCACCGGCCGGTCGGCGAGGAGCACGGTCGGCACGCCGGCACCGGTGACCTGGATGGCGCCCGCGACCGTCGGCTCGCTCACCAGCTCGCCCGGCACCCGGCGCTCCAGCGCCGGACCCTCGAGCCGCGCCCCCACGCGATCGGCGGATGGGGAGACGCGCCAGCGCGATTCGTGCAGCACGGCGAGCGCGGCATCCGTCACCCAGTCGGCGCGCGGCCCCGGCAGCAGGCCGAGGGTGACCGATCCGACCGGCGGCGGGTAGGCGGCGTCGTCGTCGAGCAGGGGCACGGATGCCGCGGGCTCGGGTCCCACCGCGAGGACACGTCCCGCACCGACGGGCTCGGGCCCGATCCCCGCGAGCGTGTCCCGGCTGCGTGATCCGAGCACGAGCGGTTCGTCGATCCCGCCGCGCACGGCGACGAGGTAGCGCAGGCCGCGTTCCGCGGTGCCGATCTCGACGGCCTCGCCGGCGCGCACGCGCGCGGCACGGTAGGGCCCGACCTCGCGGCCCGCGACGCGCACCGACCCCCAGGCTCCGGTGACCGAGAACCACA
>NZ_SDPL01000533.1 GCF_004135055.1 Agromyces binzhouensis
CGAGCCGCCGCCGGCGCCCGGGTACGGCCCTCCGACGCCAGCCGGGTACGGCGCTCCGACCGGCGGGTGGACCCCGCCGCCCAAGCCCGGCCTGCTGCCGCTCCGGCCCATGGGCTTCGGCACGCTGCTCTGGGCGCCGTTCCGGACCCTCCGCCGGAATCCCGCACCGGTGTTCGGCACGGGGCTCGTCGTCCAACTGGCCTCCGTCGTCGCGACCGCCGCGGTCTTCGTGCCGTTCCTCGTCCTCGCCATCGGGCGCATCGAGTCCGCCAGCGCCGCCGACCTCGACGCGATCATGGCCGGAACGATCGGATGGCTCATCCTGCTGACGCTCGTCCCGGTCGCCGTCGGCGTGGTGGCCGGAGCGTTCCTGCAGGGCGTCATGGTCGTCGAGGTCGCGAGCGGCACGCTCGGCGAACGGCTCGGGTTCGGGGCGCTGTGGCGGCGCGCCGCGGCTCGGATCGGCCCCCTGATCGGCTGGACCCTGCTCGTGAGCGTCATCGTGCTCGGGGTCTTCGCCCTGTTCGCCACGATCGTCGTGATGACGGCCCTGATCGCACCCGACCCGCTGGCGATCGTCGGCGTGGTGCTGGTCCTCATCCTGCTCGTCCTCGGGCTCGTCGTGCTCGCCGCGTGGCTGGGGACGAAGCTCGCGCTCGTGCCGAGCGTGATCGTGCTCGAGCGCGCGGGCATCGCGCAGGCCGTGCGACGGTCGTGGCAGCTCACCACGGGGCACTTCTGGCGGACGTTCGGCCTGATCCTCCTCGTCGGGCTCATCGTCTCGACGATCGCGCAGACCGTCGTCCAGGTGCCGATGCTCGGCGGCACGATCCTCGCCGTCATCCTCGACCCCACGGCGGGCGCCACCTACGACGCGGTGACCATCGCCTCGACCGTGATCGGCACCGTCCTCTCGATCCTCGTCGGCGCGATCGTGGCGGTCGTCCAGGCCGCGCTGATCGCCGTGATCTACATCGACCTCCGAATGCGCTCCGAGGGGCTCGACCTCGAACTCGAGCGGCACGTGGAGGCGAGGGAGGCGGGCCGGCCCGTGACGGATCCGTTCGCACCGGTCCCGACGGGCGAACCGACCCCGACGTGGTCCTGACCGCGCTCGCGCGGCTCGAGCCGCCGCTCGACCCCGACGCGCCGGAGGCGCGCCGCTGGGTGGTCGACGAGCTCGCCGATCCGGTCTACCGCGCGGCCGAGCCGACCCTCTTCGACCTCGCGGCGCAGGCGGTGCGCGACTGGATCGCGAGCCTCTTCAGCGGTGCGTCGGGGCTGCCGGTGCCGACGCTCGCGCTCATCGCGGTGCTCGTCGTCGCCGGGCTCGTGGGGCTCGGCCTCCTCGTGTTCGGCCTCCCGCGACTCCGGCGACGCACGCCCGTCGGGATCGCACTGTTCGACGACGACGACCTGCGCGATGCCACGACGCTCCGCGCCGCCGCCGAGCGGGCCGCGGCATCCGGCCGGTGGGCGCTCGCCATCGAGGAGCGCTTCCGTGCACTCATGCGCTCCCTCGTCGAGCGCGAGCTCGTGCGCGTGCACCCCGGGACGACGGCCCACGGGATGGCCCGCGCGGCGGCCTCGCCCTTCCCCGCGTACGGTCGGGCACTCGAGCACGCCGCCGACGCGTTCGACGGCGTGCGCTACCTCGGCCGCACCGGCGACGCCGGCGCCTACGCCGAGGTCGCCGCACTCGATGCCGAACTCG
>NZ_SDPL01000534.1 GCF_004135055.1 Agromyces binzhouensis
GCCTGCCCCGCCATCGCCATCGCCGGCGCCGGGGCCGGCTCTGCCGCCTGCTTCGCCGCGCGCCGCTCGCGCCGCCGCTCGCGTCCGCCCTCGACGAGGTCGTACAGCGACGGCAGGACGAGGAGCGTCAGCACGGTGGACGACAGGAGGCCGCCGATCACGACGAGCGCCAGCGGCTGCGAGATGAACCCGCCGCTGCCGGTGATGCCGAGCGCGAGCGGCAGCAGCGCGAAGATCGTCGCGAGCGCCGTCATGAGGATCGGCCGGAGTCGCCTCGACGCGCCGTGCAGCAGCGCGTCGCGCACGGTCATCCCCCGGTCGCGGTACTGGTTCACGAGGTCGATGAGCACGATCGCGTTCGTGACCACGATCCCGACGAGCATGAGCACGCCGACGAGCGACGCGACGCCGAGCGGGATGCCCGTCACGACCTGCAGCAGGATCGCGCCCGTCGCCGCGAACGGCACCGACACGAGCAGGAGCAGCGGCTGCAGCAGGGAGCGGAACGTGGCGACCATCACCACGTAGACGATGAGGATGGCGGCGAGCAGCGCGAGCCCGAGCTGCGAGAACGACTCCTGCTGGTCGGCCGTGACACCGCCGAGCGAGGCCGACGTGCCCTCGGGGAGGTCCACCGCGGCCACGGCGCCCTGCACGTCGGCGCTCGCGGTGCCGAGGTCGTCGCCCGCGGGCGTGGCCGCGACGGTCGCGCTGCGCAGGCCCTGCACGGTGGTGACGGATGACGGTCCCTCGACCTGCTCGACGGTCGCGAGCTCGTCGAGGCGGACCGGGCCGGTCGGCGTGGGCACCTCGAGCGCCCGGAGGCCGTCGAGCGTGGTCGGCGGCTCGTCCGACGCGAGGTAGATCGTGAGGGTCTGCTCGTCGATGACGATCGACCCGGCGGACTGCGGCTGCATGGCGGCCGACACGACGGTGCCGAGCGCGACCTCGGAGTAGCCTGCCTCGGCGGCCGCGGCGCGGTCGACCTCGATCGCGATGTACGGCTGCGACGCCTCGAGGTTCGACGTGACCTGCGTCAGCGAGTCGAGCCCCGACAGCTCGTCGACCACCGCGTCGGTCGCCGCCTGCAGGTCGGCCTCGTTCGCCGCCGTGATGTCGACCTCGATGTCGCTCGAGGCGCCGAAGCCGCTCTGCGCGGCGAGGGTGATCTCGCCGACGTCCTCGAGGTCGCCGAGTTCGGCCCTGACCTCCTCCTGGAGGGCGAGCTGGTCGGCGTCCTCGTCGGTCGTGACGTTGTAGGCGACGGTGGTGCCGCCGCCGCCGAACGCGGCGAGCGCGCCGCCGCCGGTGGAAGTGCCGATGGAGGCCTGCACGGTCTCGACGCCCTCGACGCCGCGGATGGCCTCCTCGACCGGCTCGGACGCCGCCGCCATGTACTCCAGGCTCGAGCCGACGGGCAGCTCCTGCGTGACCCGGAACGTGTTCTGCCCGCTGTCGCCGAGGAAGTTCGTCTTCATGAACGGCGCGAGCGCGACCGTGCCGCCGAGGATGAGCACGGCGACGACGATGGTCACCGCGGAATGCCGCAGCGTCCACGAGAGGATCGGCAGGAAGCCCTTCTGCAGCCGCGACGGGTGCTCCAGCTCGTCCTGCGGCGGCACGTTCGCCCGGGGGGTGTCGGGCGCGGCGACCGCGGCGGGAGCGGCCGTCGCGGTGGTGCCGGCCGACGCCCGGCCGAGCCCCGTC
>NZ_SDPL01000535.1 GCF_004135055.1 Agromyces binzhouensis
GGGCCGGGCGCGGCGCGCGCCACCCCGCCTCAGGCGCGCGGCGGCGCCGTGGTGTCGCCGACGTGCAGCGTGCTCGTGAAGTCGGTGCCGGATGCCGCTTCCCCCGAGAGCATCCGGACGATCGCCTCGCCCGCCGCGCGCCCCTTCGCGACCGACGGCTGCACGAGCGTGGTCAGGTCGTGCTGCAGCCCGTCGACTCGGATGCCGTCGAAGCCGATCACGCTGAGGTCGCGCGGCACCTGGAGGCCGAGCTCCTCGGCCGCCTGGATGACGCCGGCGGCCAGCAGGTCGGACTGGGCGATGATCGCGGTCGGCCGCGTCGCGGCATCCGCCAGCAGCAGGCGCGCCGCCTCGAGCCCCTCCTCGATCGAGCTGGCGCCGGCCACGCCCACGCGGATGTCGGGGAAGACGTCGCGCGCGCCGCGCAGCCGCTCGACGGCGGTGTCGACGGTCGCGCCGGCCTCCATCTCGGGGGTGAGCTCGCCGCGCGTGCGCGTGGGCTCGAACGGGAGGGTGACCGTCGCGACGTCGGTGTGCCCGAGCGAGCGCACGTGCTCCGCGCCGAGGCGCGTCGCCTCGCGGTTGTCGATCGTGATCTCGGGGATGTCGCCGCCCGGCGCGCCCTCGATGGCGACGAGGGGGATGCCGCGGCGCTGGAGCGCCTCGACCTGGCGGAAGAACTTCGGGCTGCAGCCGATGAGCACGACCGCGTCGACGGGGGCGGTGTCGAGGCTGACGGGTGCGTCGGGGTCGCCGGAGTCGGTGAACAGCAGCAGGCCGGCTCCGAGGGGTGCGATGCCCTCGGTGAGCCCGTCGAGCGTCTGGATCTTCACGGGGTCGAGGAAGGCGGCGCGCACGCGCTCCTCGAGCACGACGCCGACGATCCCCGAGCGACCGCGGCGGAGCGACCTGGCGCGCGGGTCGGGGCCGGCGTAGCCGAGCTCGGATGCCGCGGCGAGGACGCGCTCCCTGGTGGCATCCGACACCGGACCGGAGCCGCTGAATGCCAGCGACGCGGTGGAGGCGGACACGCCGGCGAGCGCGGCGACGTCGGCGAGCGTCACGCGCGTGACGGTGCCGGTGGTGGCTGCGGGTTCGGGGCTCACCATTCGATTGTACGGTCGAATCGATTCGAGCAGGCTGGGGCGCCCGACCCGGCGCTCACGGGCGCTCGGCGATCTCCTTGACCTTCGCCACGAGCGCGTCCCACACACGCTTCGCGTGCGCCGCCGACTCCGGCGTGGCGTTGTTGTCCTGCGAGAGCGAGAGCACCGTCGGCGCGTCTCCCGCGCCGTCGATCGTCCAGGTGAGCGTGTGGTGGTCGTCGGGCTCGAGTCCGCTCGTGCGCCGCGGGCTGAAGTGCGTGTGCACGAGCCGGTGCGGCGGGTCGAACTCCAGCACGGTCCCGTGGTCCTCGTACGGCCGACCCTGCCACTCGCCGCTCCAGCGCAGTGCGCCGCCGACCATCCAGTCGGCCTCGAGCCGAGCGCCGAACATGTACTCGCGTGCCGCCGCGGGGTCGGTGATCACCGCCCAGACGCGTTCGGGGGAGGCGTTCACCTCGACCGCCGAGGTCACGACCAGGTCTTCCAGCATCACGTGCCTCCTGTCTCTCGGGCGCCCGTCGCGCGGCGTCGGGTCGACGGCCGCGGTCGTCGCCGCCGACGGCCGCGAGGCGGCGTGACGGCACGAGCACCGTGCGCC
>NZ_SDPL01000536.1 GCF_004135055.1 Agromyces binzhouensis
CGCGCCGTTCCTGGCGATGGGCCCCGCGGCGATCTGGTTCGCGGTCTCGGCGGACGGCATGTTCGCCGCGGTCGCCGCGTGGGGGCTCTGCACCCTCGGCTTCGCCGCGACCGCGCGCCGATCGGGCGCGATGGCCGCCTGGAGCGTGCTCGCCGGCCTGCTGCTCGGGTACTGCGTGATGATGTCGTACGGCCTGCCGATCCTCGGCATCCTCGCGCTCGCCGTGCTCGCGCTCGGCCGCGACTGGCGGCCGCTCCCCATCGCGGCCGCCGCTGCGCTCGCGGTCGTGCTCGCGTTCGCGGCGTTCGGATTCCTCTGGTGGGAGGCGTTCCCCGTGCTCGTCGAGCGCTACTGGGACGGCGTCGCGAGTCGCCGCCAGTTCACCTACTGGGTGTGGGGCAACCTCGCCGCCCTGGCGATCAGCGCGGGGCCGCTGGTCGGCGCCGCGGTCGCGACCGCCGGTGCGCGAGCGCTCGGGTGGCGTTCCGAGGCGCGCCCCGAACGCGTCGTGATCGTGCTCGCGCTCGCCGCGGCCGCCACGATCGTCGCCGCCGACCTCTCGCAGATGAGCAAGGCCGAGGTCGAGCGCATCTGGCTGCCGTTCGTGCCGTGGCTGCTCGTCGGCACGGCGCTGCTCACCGAGCGGTGGCGTCGCGCCGGCTTCGCCGGGCAGCTCGCCTTCGCGCTCGTCGTGCAGCACCTGCTCGTCACGAGCTGGTGAGGCCGGCGGCGCACCCCGTCAGCGGCGCTCCTCGGCGACCGCGTTGCCGCCGTCGACCGCGATCAACTGCCCGGTGACGTACGACGCGCCGGGGCTCGCCAGCCACGCGATCGCCGATGCGACCTCGTCGGGGCGGCCGCTGCGACCGACCGGGACGAGCAGGCCCTCCTCGGCCTCGCTCGGGAGCTGGCTCGCGGTCGCGATCCAGCCCGGTGCCACGGCGTTCGCGGTGATGCCCGACAGCGCCTCGTCGACCGCGAGCGCGCGGACGTACCCGAGCATGCCGGCCTTCGCGGTGGCGTAGCCGACGTCGCCGCGTGAGGCCATGAGCGGGCCCGAGACGCTCGACACGCAGACCACGCGCCCCCAGCCGGCTTCGCGCATGCCGGGCATCATCGCCCGGGTCAGCAGGAACGCCGTCGTGAGGTTCATGGCGAGGCTCGCGTTCCAGTCGGCGAGCGTCATGGTCGCGTCGCCGTGCAGCATCTCGGGGTCACCGGTCGCGATCATCCCGGCGTTGTTCACGACGATGGTGGGGCGGATGCCTCCTGCCGCGAGCTCCGCGGCGAGGTCGTCCACGTGCTCCTCGAGGTCGAGGCGCGCGGTCAGCCCGACGGCGGTGATGCCCAGGCGGCGGAGCTCCTCGGCACGCTCGTGCACGCGTTCGCTCGTCGCCGTCAGCACGATGCCCGCGCCGAGCTCGCCGAGCGCCTTCGCTGTCGCGAAGCCGATGCCCTCGGGGCTGCCGGCGCCGCTCACGATCGCGACGCGTCCGTCGAGGTTCCAGGCGGAGGGAAGGGTCATGGCGTCATCCTAGGCACCGGCGCGTGCCGTCCGGCAGGGGCGCGGGCCGTTCGCCCGCCGCGCGGCGCGGCCGGATCAGTCGATCGGGACCACGCAGGACGGCGCGGTGAGCTCGAGGACGCGCCGGGTCGCGCCCGTCACCAGGTCGACCTCGACGAGCGCGTCGCCGAGCT
>NZ_SDPL01000537.1 GCF_004135055.1 Agromyces binzhouensis
CAGCCCGCCGAGCGCACCGGCCGAGCCGCCGGAGGCGCCGCCACCCCCGGCACCGCCCAGCAATCCGCCGAGCAGGTCGCCGATGCCGCCCCCACCACCGGTCGGGGCGGCCGTCGCCCCGCCCTGCTGACGCTTCGAGAACTGCCCGGCGAGGAAGCTCAGCACGATCGGCGCGAGGATCGGGAGCAGCTTCTGGATGAGTCCCGGATCGGCCTTCCCCTCCGTCGACCCGAGCTTCCGCACGACCTGGTCGGTGTTCGCGCCGAAGACGTTGTGCACGATCCTCTCGCCGTCTCCCTCGTCGACCTCGTCGAGGTCCACACCGCCCTCGAACAGCTTCGGCGGATGGTGCTGCACGGCCCGTTCGAGCGAGGCCGCGCCCGCGGCATCCTGTGCGTTGGCCCCCATGCCGCCGAGGAGCGCGGGCAGCGCCTGGTCGACCGCCGCGCGGGCGGTCGCCTCGTCGACGCCGAGCCGCGAGGCGAGGTCGGCGATCGGGATGTTCGCGATGATGTCGTCGTACGAGGCCACGGCCGTCCTTCCCCCCTGTGCACCCTCCCCGGGCGCCCACGCTCACGCTAGCCGTCGGGCGATGCGCGGGGAACCCCGGAGCGCTCAGTCGGCCTCGCGCAACCGCGAGAGGCGCAGTCGCAGCGAGTCGAGGAGGAGCTCGAGTCCCTCCTCGAACGCCCGGTCCGAGCGGGCGGCGCCGCGCTCCGCGCCGGCGAGCAGCCGCCCGAGCGTCTCGGTCGGGCCCTGCGGCTGCCAGATGTCGTCGGGCGACGCGAGGTCGAGGCCGAACCCGAGCGCGAAGGAGTCGAGGATCGCGACGACGGTGAGGACCTCGTCATCGGGGAATCCGGCGTGGAGGAGCGCGGTGGCGAGGTTGTCGTAGCTCGCGATGACGAGCGGGTCGGTGATGGTCTTGCCGACGATGAGCGGGATGGCGTTGGGGTGGTCGGCGTACATGCGCCGCTGCGCGCGCAGGGTCGTGGCGACGACCTCGTCCCACGTCCCCTCGGGCAGGTCGGCCAGGTACTGCCCCGCGATGCGGCCGCGGATGAGCTCGATGATCTCGTCGCGCCCGCGGACGTGGTTGTAGAGCGAGGACGGCGTGACGCCGAGCGCCCGGGCGAGCGCGTTGACGCCGAACGGCCGGCCGGAATCCACGAGCTCCAGGGCCGCGTCGGCGATGCGATCGGCGGAGAGGAGCGGCACCTTCGGCCTCGGCATGCGCACCTCCTCGTCGCGCCCAGCCTAGGGCGGCGTGCTGACGGATTCCGAATCACCCCTTCCCATCCGGCGGGTCGGCGTGGATAATAAACGAACACCATTCGTTAGAGCGGATGCCGCACCGGGCGAACCGCGAACCTCCCTCTTGCACGACGACGTGCACTCCCCGACAGGAGACCTCCCGTGACCGACCACGTTCCCACTGCTCGCGTCCCACTCCGCCTTCCCGGCGCCGTCGCGACCTTCGGCATCGGCATCGCCGGCTACCTCGGCGTGAACCTCTCGCCGTACATGATCGCCGCACTCCAGACGGCACTCGGCGCCGACGTCCTCACCGCCAGCTGGATCGTCACCGCGACGCTCCTCGCCACCGCGATCACCGGCCTGGCCGTCGCCCGGCTCTGCGCCGGCCCGCGGCG
Source organism: Agromyces binzhouensis (assembly GCF_004135055.1). GTDB lineage: Bacteria > Actinomycetota > Actinomycetes > Actinomycetales > Microbacteriaceae > Agromyces > Agromyces binzhouensis. The sequence continues at coordinate 1,653 of NZ_SDPL01000537.1, forward strand.
CCTCGCTGTCGCGCGCATCGGGCTCGCGGTCGCCGCGG
>NZ_SDPL01000538.1 GCF_004135055.1 Agromyces binzhouensis
GCGTCGAGCGCGTCGAGGGCGTCGACCGCGTCGACCGCGTCGGCCAGCCTCGTCAGCGCCGGGAGCACCGCGGACCTCGCGGCGAGGTCCTGCCATCCGCCGCTGCCCCTCCCCGAACCCCACAGGTCGGCGATCACGCGCGCCGCGAGGCGCGCCTGGCGGGGCGTGAGCTCGTCGCGATCGAGCGCGGACTGCAGCACGTGGACGACGTCGTGCGGCGATCCGTCGTCGGGAAGGTCCCTCCCGGGCACGTTCAGCGCGATGACCGCCTCGATGAGCCCCGGCCCCGGGAAGTCGCTGTACACGATGCCCGCCCGGTCGCGGACCGTCGTCCGCACGTAGTCCATCGTCAGCTGGTTCAGCCCGACGAACTCGACCGAGCAGGTCCCGAGGAAGCAGTTGACGCTCGGGTACTCGCGCAGGCACTTCGAGTCGTGCTTGCAGGAGTCGATGTGCCCTCGCGTCCAGCCGGTCAGCAGCTGGTCGGCGTCCGTCGCAGGGGACGAGTGCCCGCTGGCGTAGAAGTACGGGAACCCGCCGTCCGCAGCCGACGTGAACGTGATGAAGATCCGTCCGGCCGGGTCGTCGGCGACCCGATCCGCCTCGGCCAGGTGCGGGGCGACGTACTCGGTCCACTTCACCGCGAGGTCGCGCTCGGTGTCCAGCTCGAAGTGGTCCTCGATGTCGAGGTTCGCGTCCGACCACGAGAACGGGCCGATCGGGTCGAAGTCCTCCACGTAGACCACGATCTTCCCGCGCAGGTCGCCGAGCTCCGGGTCCGTGTCGGTGCCGTCGTAGTAGTGCCCCTCGAGGAGCGCCTTCACCTCGGCGAACGACGGGTTCCCGTGCTCGTTCTTGACCCGGGTCACGATGGTCTCGCTCGGATGCTCGTCGAGGAACTCCACGAGATCGGCCACCACCTCGCCGTAGGGCGTGAACTGGCAGTCGATGCCGTGGAAGATGTCGAGCGGGCACACGCCGTTCTCGCCGACCCGGATGTCGAGGGCGCGGATGCCGGCGGCGAGCTGGTCGCTGAAGCCCATGCTCTGCGTGAACGTGATGTCGCCGCCGAACTTCGACGCCCCGGAGTCGTGCGTCCCGGGGAGCGAGAGCTCGCTCAGCCGGAGGTCGTCCGGCAGGCCCGCCATCCAGTCCTCGTGGAGCGCCTTGGGATGGGCGTCGTGCGAGTACGCCGACGTCTCGTAGGCGTACGCCGGTGCCGGCGTGATCGCCGCGACCACCGCGACGATCGCGGCGGCGGCGAGGACTGGTGCCCTCCGCCTCGAGTTCCCCATCATCGGACCCCCTCGGACCGGCTCGTGGGTGCATCCGGCCCAAGGCTCCCCTCCGGCCGGGCCCGCGACGAGGTCCCCGTCCGGGTGGCCCGCACGTCGCTGCGCCGGAGGCGGGCGTCAGGGAAGGTACTCGGAGTCGAAGTACGCGGCACGCGCCTCGAAGCCGAGGTCGGGGTGGTCGACGAACACGCCGTCGACGCCCGTGTCCATGATCCGGGTGAACTCGCCGAGCCAGTCGCCCCACGCGCTCCGCGACGCGCCCCGCCGGAACTCGGGCGCGAGGAAGCGGTTCTCGGGGCGCAGGGTCCACGTGTACACCGCGAGGCCCGCCGCGTGCGCGGCGTCGACGAGGTCGGACCCGCGCAGGGCGGCGTCGGGGCGCGCTCGGCGCG
>NZ_SDPL01000539.1 GCF_004135055.1 Agromyces binzhouensis
ACCGCCGCCCCGGGTTCGGGTGACCGCTCCGCGGAACGGCGGCCCCGCGGCATCCGACCGCCGACCCGCGGCGCGCGTGCGCAGGCCCGGGACCGACACGGGCCCCACCGACATCCACTCGGTCTACGTGCGCTCGCTGATCCGGTCGCAGCTCCGCCTCGCGCTGATCTGCGCCGGCGGGTTCGTGCTCGCGACGGTCGTGTTCGTCCTCGCCGTCGTCGCGCCCGCGCTCGACGGCGTGTTCGTCGCGGGCGTGCCGGTGTCGTGGCTGCTCCTCGGCTTCGGCGTGTACCCGCTCGCGATCACCGTCGCGGCGCTGTACGTGCGAGCCGCGTCGCGCAACGAGGCCCGGTACCGCTCCCTCGCGGAGGAGGAGTGAGCCCCGCGGTCGGCTACACGGCGATCGTCGCCGTGGCCCTCGTGTCGGTGCTCATCGGGTTCTACGGGCTGCGGATCTCGCGCACGACGAGCGACTTCTACGTCGCGAGCCGCACGGTGCGGCCGTGGTGGAACGCGTCCGCGATCGGCGGCGAGTACCTGTCGGCGGCGTCGTTCCTCGGCATCGCGGGGCTGATCCTGCTCACCGGCGCCGGCGGCATGTGGTTCCCGATCGGCTACACGGCCGGGTACCTCATGCTGCTGCTCTTCGTCGCCGCTCCCCTCCGGCGTTCGGGCGCGTACACGATCCCCGACTTCACCGAGGCCCGGCTCGAGTCGGTCGCGGTGCGGCGGGTCACGAGCGTGCTGGTCGTGGTCATCGGATGGCTGTACATCGTGCCGCAGCTCCAGGGCGCCGCGCTCACGGTTCGGATCACCACGGGCCTGCCGAGCTGGGTCGGCTCGGTCGCCGTCGCGGCGCTCGTCGCGGTCGTCGTCGCGTCGGGCGGCATGCGCTCGATCACGTTCGTGCAGGCGTTCCAGTTCTGGCTGAAGCTCGCGGCCATCGCGGTGCCCGTCATCGCGCTGCTCCTCGTCACGGGCGCCGTCGAGCCCGAGCTCGCGCCGCCGCAGGCCTTCCCGGTCTCCGACGGTCCCGGTGCGCTCGACGTGTACCGCACGGTGTCGCTGATGGTCGCGCTGCTCCTCGGCACGCTGGGCCTGCCCCACGTGCTGGTGCGGTTCTACACGAACCCCGACGGGCCGGCCGCGCGCCGCACGACCGTCATCGTGCTCGTGCTGCTCTCGGTGTTCTACGCGTTCCCGACCCTGTTCGGGCTGCTCGGCCGGGCGTTCGCACCCGACCTCGCGACGCCGGGCGATGCCGACGCGCTCGTGCTGGTGCTGCCCGATCGCCTGCTCCCGGGCGTCTGGGGCGACCTGCTCACCGCGCTCGTGATCGGCGGCGCGTTCGCGGCGTTCCTCTCGACGTCGTCGGGACTCGTGGTGTCGGTCGCGGGCGTCATCTCGCAGGACCTCCTCGGCGGGAGCGTCCGCGGATTCCGCATCGCGGCGTTCGCGTCGACCGCGGTGCCCCTCGTCGTCGCGTTCGCGACCGAGCCGGCGGGGCTCGCGGGCAGCGTCGGCCTCGTGTTCGCGTTCACGGCGTCGACGCTGTGCCCGGTGCTGCTGCTCGGCATCTGGTGGCGCGGGCTGACCGCGCGCGGTGCGATCGCGGGCATGGCGACCGGCGCGACGCTGTCGGGGGCGGCGATCCTCGGCGGCGCCCTCATCACGGCGGCGG
>NZ_SDPL01000054.1 GCF_004135055.1 Agromyces binzhouensis
GGAGGCGGCGCGGGCGCAGCTCCAGGCCGACGAGCGTCGCGAGCGCCGACTCGGCCGGTCCGCCCGTCGCGCGTCGACGGCGGATCGTCTCGGCGACCGCGTCGGACTTCGGCAGGCGGGACGTGGCATCCGCCGTCACGACGTCGACCCAGCCCTCGACGAGCGCGAGCATCGTCTCGAGTCGGCCGAGCGCCGCCTCCTGCTCCGGGCTCTTCGGTCGCAGGAGCGCACCGTTCGCGACGGCGTCGCGCAGCTCGTCGGTGTTGGACGGGTCGAAGCCCTCGGCCAGCTGCTCGAGGCGCTCGACGTCGACGTCGATGCCGCGCGCGAACGCGGTGATCGCCGTGATGAGGTGCAGGCGCAGCCAGCGCGCGTGGCGGAACAGCCGGGCGTGCGCGAGCTCGCGCACCGCGAGGTAGAGCTCGACCTGGTCGCTCGGGATGTCGAGGCCCTCGCCGAACTCGACCACGTTCTCGGGCAGGAGGGCGGCCCGGCCGTCCTCCAGCAGGGGGAGCCCGACATCGCCGCCGGAGACGACCTCGGTCGAGAGCTGGCCGACGACCTGGCCGAGCTGCATCGCGAACATCGCGCCCCCGATGCCGCGCATCATGCGGCTCGCACCCTGGATCATCGAGCGGAGCTCCTCGGGCGCCTGCTCGCTCATCACGCGCGTGAGCGAGTCGGCGATGCTGAGCGCGACCGGCTCGGCGAGCTGCGTCCAGATGGGCATCGTCGCCGCGGCCCAGGAGCGGCGGGTGAGCAGCTCGGGCGTGCCCGGCAGGGCTGAGACCTCGACGGCCTCGTCGAGCCACAGCGCCGCGAGGTCGAAGGCCCGGTCGAGTCGCTCGGTCTCGGCGGAGGCGATCTGGCGCTGTCCCGTCGAGGCGCGCTGCTCGGCCTGGCGGAGCGCGAGCGACCAGTCGATGCCCTCCTCCTCCGAGCGCTGCATCGCCTGCTGGAGCTGGCTGAAGAGCGCCGCGAGGCTCGCGGGATCGTTCGGCAGTCCGGCCGCGCCGGCGAGCTTGGACGGGTCGATGCCGCCCGAGCCGGACAGCAGTTCCCGCAGCATGTCGCGGAACTCGTCCTCGGGGTCGCGGTCGGGCTCCTGGTCGCGTTCGGCCACTCGGGCCACCTCCCTCGCTTCGCGGTCCACGCTACCGCCGCTCATCTGCGTCCTCGCCGGGAAATGGCCTAGGCTGACCCCTCGGGTGTCCGCCCGTCGCGAACAGCGCCGGGTTCCCCGCGGGCGCTCGGGAAGGACCACGGCGGATGACGCTCTTCGGCGGCCCTGGCGACGACCGGTCGGCACCCGATCCGACGTCCGAGCGCGCCGCTGTCGCGCGGCGCTCGCGTCGCGAGCGGATCGGCTGGACGGCCGTCGCGGTCGCCGCCGTCATCGGCCTCGGCCTCGCACTGCTGCCGAGCCCGTACGTCATCCAGCAGGCCGGGCCGGTGTACGACACGCTCGGCACGACCGAGGTCGACGGCGAGGAGGTCCCGCTGATCGAGGTCCCCGGCGAGGAGACCTTCCCGACCGAGGGATCGCTCGACCTCCTCACCGTGTCGGCGATCGGGCGTCCCGGTGCGACCCCCGGGTGGCTGGACGTCGCGGCGGCATGGATCGACCCGCGCCGCGCCGCGCTGCCGGTCGAGGTGCTGTACCCGCCCGGCATCAGCACCGAGGACCGCGACGCGGCGAACGAGGCGCAGATGGTCGACTCGCAGCAGGACGCCATCGCGGCCGCGCTCGTCGAGCTCGGCTACGACTTCCCGCGCGACGTGGTCGTGCAGGGCGTGGGCGAGGGGACGCCCGCGGAGGGCGTGATCGAGGAGGGCGACGTCATCCGGTCGGTCGACGGCACCGAGGTGGACTCGGTCGACGAGTTGCGCACCGCGCTCGGCGTGCACGGGACGGAGTCGCCCGCCGAGATCGGGATCGTCCGAGACGGCGAGGCGCTCACCGTCGAGGCGACGCCGGCGGAGAACGGCGGCAACGCGGTCCTCGGCGTCGGGGTGCGCATGCGGTACGAGTTCCCGATCGACGTCGAGATCCAGCTGAACGACGTGGGCGGACCGAGCGCGGGCATGATGTTCGCGCTCGGCATCGTCGACACGCTGACGCCCGGCGCGATGACCGGCGGCGAGAACGTCGCGGGGACCGGGACCATCGACTCGGACGGGACCGTCGGCTCCATCGGCGGCATCCGCCAGAAGCTCTGGGGCGCGGTCGACGCCGAGGCCGAGTGGTTCCTCGCGCCCGAGGCCAACTGCGACGAGGTCGTGGGCAACGTGCCCGACGGGCTCGAGGTGTTCGCGGTCGGCACGCTCGAGGAGGCGCGGAGCGTCGTCGAGACGATCGGCGAGGGCGGCGACACGTCGGCGTTCCGCAGCTGCGAGAGCGTCGTCGGCTGAGCTCCGCGCCCCCGGCCGTCCGCCGGGGTCCGAAATGGCGGATGCCGCGGCGCGTTCGCCCCGAGCGGAGCCGCGCGGCCCGCCCCGCCAGCCGTTTCCAAGAAAGCCGACCGTAGGATGGGAATCCGATCCCGTCCCGACCCGAATGAGGCCGAGAGTGTCCACAGCACAGTCGCAGGAACCGAGGACGACGCGCCGCCGCGCGCCGATCGCGATCACGATCGGCATCGTCGGTGCCCTCGTCGTCGCGTTCTTCGTGTTCGCCGGTATCTACGCGGACATCCGCTGGTACGACCAGCTCGGGTTCCTCGAGGTGCTGGCGACCGAGTGGATCTCGCGCATCGTGCTCTTCTTCATCGGGTTCATCGCGATGGCGCTGCCCGTGTGGTTGTCCATCCAGATCGCCTACCGGACCCGCCCCGTGTACGCGAAGCTCAATTCGCAACTGGATCGTTATCAGGAGATCTTCGAGCCGCTGCGGCGACTCGCGATGTACGGCATCCCCGCCGTGCTCGGCATCTTCGCCGGCGTCTCGACCGCGAGCCGCTGGGACTCGGTGCTCGCCTGGCTGAACCGCACCCCGTTCGGCTCGGTCGACCCGCAGTTCGGGTTCGACATCGGCTTCTACGTCTTCGAGCTGCCCTTCTACCGATCGATCGTGGGCTTCGCCTCGGCGGTCGTGCTGCTCTCGGGCCTGCTCGTCATCGCGACCAACTACCTCTACGGCGCGATCCGCGTGAGCGGGCGCGAGGTCGTCATCTCGAAGGCCGCACGCATCCAGATCGCCATCACCGCGGGCCTCTACCTGCTCCTCCAGGCGGTGAGCATCTGGTTCGACCAGTACGCGACCGTCACCGAGACCGGCTCGTTGATCACCGGCGCCTCGTACACCGACGTCTACGCGACCATCCCCGGCCGGCAGATCCTCTCGGTCATCGCCGCCGTCGTGGCCGTGCTGTTCCTCATCACCGCGATCCTCGGCCGCTGGCGCCTGCCGCTCGTCGGCGCGGTGCTGCTCATCGTGTCGAGCCTGCTCATCGGGTCGCTCTACCCATGGGTCGTGCAGCGCTTCCAGGTCGACCCGAGTGCGCGAGCGCTCGAGGCGCCCTACATCGATCGCAACATCGACGAGACGCGTGACGCGTTCGGCGTCGCCGACATCGAGGAGATCCCCTACGAGGCGAAGACCGACGCCGAGCCGGGCGCCCTGCGTGCCGACGCGGGGACGACCGCGAGCATCCGCCTCATGGACCCGGCCGTCATCAGCCCGGCGTTCCGCCAGCTCGAGCAGTTCCGCCAGTACTACCAGTTCCCCGAGACGCTCGACGTCGACCGGTACCAGATCGACGGCGAGTCGCAGGACACGGTCGTCGCGATCCGCGACCTCAACCTCGAGGGCCTGAACGACGCCCAGACGTGGTTCAACTCGCACCTCGTCTACACCCACGGCTACGGCCTCGTGGCCGCAGCCGGCAACCAGCGGTCGAGCGACGGGCAACCGGTGTTCCTCGAGTCGGGCATCCCGTCGAGCGGCACGCTCCCGGAGTTCGAGCCGCGCGTGTACTTCGGGGAGAACTCGCCCGACTACTCGATCGTCGGCGCGCCCGAGGGGGCGCCGCCCATCGAGCTGGACTACCCGGCCGGCGGTGAGGGCGAGCCGCAGCAGACGACGTTCACCGGCGACGGCGGGCCCGTGCTCGACAACGTGTTCACGAAGCTCGTCTACGCGCTGAAGTTCCAGTCCGAGCAGATCTTCCTCTCCGACCAGGTCTCGAACGAGTCGCAGATCCTCTACGACCGCAACCCCATCGAGCGCGTGCAGAAGGTCGCACCGTACCTGACCCTCGACAGCGACACGTATCCGTCGATCGTCGACGGACGGATCGTGTGGATCGTCGACGGCTACACGCTGTCCGACCAGTACCCGTACTCGAACAAGGTCAGCTACAGCGAGGCCATCTCCGACAGCGAGGCCGTGCAGCAGCCGCTCGCGTTCGACGAGGTCAACTACATCCGCAACTCGGTGAAGGCGACCGTCGACGCCTACGACGGAACCGTGACCCTCTACGCCTGGGACGAGGAGGACCCGATCCTGCAGACCTGGCAGAAGGTCTTCCCCAGTGCGCTCAAGGACATGAGCGAGATGTCGGGCGAGCTCATGAGCCACGTGCGCTACCCGGCCGACCTGTTCAAGATGCAGCGTGCCGTGCTCGGCCGCTACCACGTGACCGACCCGGTGACGTTCTACTCGCGCGAGGACGCGTGGACGACGCCCCTCGATCCGACGCAGGGCGCGGCGACCTCGTTCCTGCAGCCGCCGTACTACCTGACGATGCAGATGCCCGGCCAGGAGGCGCCGACCTACTCGATCTACTCGACGTTCATCCCCGAGGCGCGCGGCAGCGCGAGCCGCAACGTCCTGCGCGGCTACCTCGCGGTCGACTCCGACGCGGGGTCGACCGACGGCGAACGCGCCGAGGGCTACGGCAAGCTCAGGCTGCTCTCGCTGCCCGAGGACGACAACGTTCCCGGCCCCGGTCAGGTGCAGAACACGTTCAACTCCGATCCGACCGTGTCGCAGTCGCTGAACCTGCTGAAGCAGGGGCAGTCCGACGTGATCAACGGCAACCTGCTGACGGTGCCCGTCGGCGGCGGCCTGCTCTACGTGCAGCCGGTCTACGTGCAGTCGACCGGTGAGACGAGCTACCCGCTCCTGCAGAAGGTGCTGGTCGCCTTCGGCGACGAGATCGCGTTCCAGGACACGCTCGACGAGGCGCTGAACGTGCTGTTCGGCGGCGACTCCGGTGCGGCCGCGGGCGATGAGGAGGTCGAGCCGACGACGCCCGACGGCGGTGAGACCGGCGGCGAGACCGGCGGTGAGGGCGAGACGCCGCCCACCACGACCGACACCGAACTGCAGTCGCTGCTCAACCGCGCCCGCCAGGCGATCGAGGACAAGCAACAGGCGCTGCAGGACGGCGACTGGGTGGCCTACGGTGCGGCCGACGCCGAGCTCGCCGAGATCATCTCGGAGCTCATCGTCCTCGCGGACGACGGCGCGAGCACGACGGACACCCCGTCGACCGACGCGCCGTCGACCGAGGAACCCTCGAACGGCTGATGTCCGTCGAGCTCGGCTCGGGCGACTGGCTCGAGGAGAACCGCGCGAACTGGGACGAGCGCGTCGCGCTCCACGTCGCGTCGCCGTTCTACGACCGGTCGCGCCTCCGTGCGGGCGGCAGCGTGCTCGATCCGATCGCGCAGGCGGGCATCGACCGCATGTTCCCGAGCGGCCTCGACGGCGTCCGCGCGCTGCACCTGCAGTGCCACTTCGGCTCCGACACGCTGTCGCTCGTGAACCTCGGTGCGACCGCGATCGGCATCGACTTCTCGCGCCCAGCCGTCGAGGAGGCGCGGCGGATGGCCGCCGAGCTCGGCGTGGACGATCGCGCGCGCTTCATCGAGGCGAACGTCTACGACGCGCGGCATCGCCTGCCCGAGCCGGAGTCGTTCGACCTCGTCTTCACGACGTGGGGCACGATCGGCTGGCTTCCGGACGTCGCGGAGTGGGCCCGCATCATCGCGTGGTTCCTGAAGCCCGGCGGCCGGCTGTTCTTCGCCGACGGCCACCCGGCGGCGTACGTCTTCGAGGGCGACGCCGGGCCGGGCGGCCTGCCGGCGTTCGCCTTCCCGTACGTGGGAACCGGTCCCGACATCATCGACGACCCGAGCGACTACGCCGACCCCGAGGCGAGGCTCGTCAACGCCCGGACCTGGGAGTGGATGCATCCGCTCGGCGAGGTCTTCGGCGCGCTCCGCGACGCCGGGCTCACGGTCGACGGCTTCGCCGAGCACTACGAACTGCCGTGGCGGATGTTCCCGATCACGGTGCCCAAGGGCGACGGGATGTTCGGCTGGCCGGACCGCCAGTGGCTGCCGCTCGGCTACGAGCTGGTGGCCTCGAGGCTCGCGACCGCGCGGCCGGACTGAGCGTTCCTCGCGGACTCGCCCGGGATGCAGCCTCGATTCGACCACCCTCGGATCCCGTGCTAGTGTTTTCTCTTGTGCCGCGGGGTGGAGCAGTTCGGTAGCTCGCTGGGCTCATAACCCAGAGGTCGTAGGTTCAAATCCTGCCCCCGCAACCAAATCGGAAGGCCCCGGTCCAGTCGGACCGGGGCCTTTCGCTTGTCCGGGGCCGGCGCATGCCACGGCGGTTCAGCGCCCGGGTCGTGGTTCCGGCGCGGCCCTCAGGCACTCACGCCGACGATCGTTCGAGCGCCGCGACGAGCGCGTCGAGTCGCGCCTTCTGCGACTGGTCGACGGTGATCGAGATGAATGCGGCCATCGCCAGGAGGACCTCGTAGCTGTCGGGCCGGCCGCGCTTGCCCGGCCGGTGCGTGACCCGGATCTCCCGGTAGGTCGAGATCGGGTTGCGCACGGACTCCTGCAACCCGTTGTGCCGGAACTTCGCGACCGACGCGCCGTCGTACACGAGCCGGTCGCCGTTGGTTCCCGTGACTTCGATGGTGTCCATGGTCAGGCTCCTCAGAGTCGCCGGCGGGCCTGCTGGCCGGTGAGGCCGTTCTCGATGCCCTCGAAGACGGCCGAGAGGTCGCCGGTGACGAACCACTCCGTCAGGGCGAGGGCGACGGCGAGGGCGACGATTCCGAGGACGACGGCGATCGCGACCCTCCTGCGATTCGTGCGGGAGGCGAGGAAGTGGGTGCTCATGTCGAGGACGCTACGGACGGTGCACCACGGTGTCCTGAGTAGTGGTTGCCTATCCTGGCAGACCGCGTCGCTCACACGCGTTCCGGAGGCGACGGACGGGGGTTCCCGGTGTGGGAGGCGCGACCGATGGACGAGGGTCCGTAGAGTTCGGGACATGCCCGCGGATGTGACCGACGCGCCCCGCACTGCTCCCTCGGGGCCCACGGCACTGGCGGCGATCGGGGCGCTCGGGGTCGTCTTCGGGGACATCGGGACCAGCCCGCTCTACGCGCTCAGCGCGGCGCTCGCGCCGGGCGGGCTGATCGACCACACCCTCGTCTACGGCGTGACGTCGATGGTCGTCTGGTCGATCACGCTGGTGGTGACGGTGCTCTACGTCACCGTGCTGATGCGCTTCGACAACGACGGCGAAGGCGGCCTGCTGGCGTTGCTCGCCCAGATCCGCCGCGCCCGCCCGACTGCGAGGATGCGGACGCTGGCCACCGGCGTCGCGATCCTGGGCGCGGCGATGTTCCTCGGCGACAGCATGATCACGCCCGCGATCTCGGTGCTGTCCGCCGTCGAGGGACTCACCACGATCGATTCCGACCTCGGGGCGCTCGTCGTCCCGATCACGGTCGCGATCCTCGTCGGGCTGTTCGTCGTGCAGCGGTTCGGGACGGCGCGCATCGGACGGGTCTTCGGCCCGATCATGCTCGTGTGGTTCCTGCTGCTCGCCGTGCTCGGCGCGTTCGCCGTCGCCCGGGGTCCCGAGGTGCTGGTGGCGCTCTCGCCGCACTGGATCGTGCTGCTCGTCGCCGCGCACCCGTGGACGGCCTTCCTCGCCCTCGGCGGCGTGGTGCTCGCGATCACGGGCGCCGAGGCGCTGTTCGCCGACATGGGGCACTTCGGCCGTCGCCCGGTCACGATCGCGTGGCTCGCGGTCGTCTTCCCGTGCCTGCTGCTGGCCTACCTCGGCCAGGCGGCCGCGGTGCTGGCGGCCGGTGCGGCCGGACCCAACTCCTTCTTCCTCCTGGTGCCGGGCTGGGCGACCGTCCCCGTCGTGATCCTCGCCACGATGGCGACCGTGATCGCGTCGCAGGCGGTGATCTCCGGCGCGTTCAGCGCGGTGCACCAGGCGGGGCGGTTGGACCTGATCCCGTCCGTCCGCGCCATCCACACCTCGGCGACGCATCGAGGACAGCTCTACCTCCCCGCGGTCAACCTGCTGCTCGCCGCAGCCGTGATCGGGCTCGTCGTGGCGTTCCAGAGCTCGTCGGCGCTCGCGTCGGCGTACGGCATCGCGGTCACCGTGACCCTCAGCTCGACGACGACGCTCCTCCTCCTGCTGCTGCGAGTCCGCGGCGGGCTGTCGGTGCTGCGAGCCGTCGGGATCGCCGCGATCCTGGGGGTGCTGCTCGCCTTCCTGGCCGCGAACCTGACCAAGGTCGTGAGCGGCGGATGGGTGCCGCTCGGGGTCGGCGTGGCCCTGCTCGTGTCCATGTGGACCTGGTGGCGCGGGTCCTTCCGGATGACGATCTCCCGAAGGAGGGACGAACCGCTGCTCTCGGCCATGACCGGCCGGATCCACGCCGCCCCTCGCGTTCCCGGGACCACGGTGTACCTGGCTCGCAGCAGCGACACCGCCCCGGTCGCGCTCACCACGCTCCTGGAGCGGTACGGGGTGCTGTCCGAGCACGTGATCGTGCTCGCCATGCGGACGACCACCTCGCCGTTCGGCCTCGACGTCGAGACCCGCTCCCTGGCGCCGGGCGTGACCGTGATCGATGCCGGCTTCGGCTACCGCCAACGGCTGCGGGTGGCGGACGCGCTCGCGCGCGCGGCCACGCGCGCGGACTCCGGCTTCACGGCTGGGCAACTCGAGGATGCGACGTACGTGGTCTCGTCGGACTCGCCCGTGGCCGACGCCGACTCGAGGCTCCCGAGGTGGCAGCAACGGCTGTTCATCGGCCTCGAGCGGACCCAGGGCTCCCCGGTCGACCTCGCGGAGCTGCCGGCGCGCCGGACGCTCATCGTCGGCCGCGAGCTCCCCGTGTGAGCACGGCCGGGCGGCCTAGGCTGGTTGCATGCAGACGGATGCCGCGCCCCTCGCCGTCGCGGTCGCGCAGTTCGCGCCCGGCGACGACCCCGACGCCAACCTCGCGGAGATCGAACGCCTCGCAGGCACGGCGGTCGCGCGCGGCGCGCGACTCGTCGTCTTCCCCGAGTACTCAAGCTACTTCACGCCCGAGCCGGGCCCGGCCTGGGTCGAGGCGGCGCAACCCATCGACGGGCCGTTCACGACCGCGCTGGCGGCGCTCGCCGATCGGCTCGACGTGCACCTCGTCGCCGGCATGATCGAGCGCCCCGCCGGCGAGGAGCGCCGTGTGGCCAACACGGTCGTCGCGATCGCGCCGGGCGAGGGCGTCGTCGCCGCGTACCGCAAGCTGCACCTCTACGACGCGTTCGGCCAGCGCGAGAGCGAGTGGGTGGCCCCCGGCGAGATCGGCGATCCCGAGACGTTCGCGGTCGGCGGCATCCGCTTCGGCCTGCAGACCTGCTACGACGCCCGCTTCCCCGAGGTCTCGCGCCGCATCGTCGACGCGGGCGCCGACGTCATCTGCATGCCGGCCGAGTGGGTGCGCGGGCCGCTCAAGGAGGCGCACTGGCGCACGCTCACGACCGCGCGCGCGATCGAGAACACCGCCTACGTGCTCGCCGCCGACCACGCCCCGCCCGTCGGCGCGGGCAACAGCATGATCGTCGACCCGATGGGCGTCGAGGTCGCCACGATCGGCGAGTCGACCGACGTCGCCCTCGCCTGGCTCTCGGCGGACCGGATCGCGGAGGTGCGGAAGCGCAACCCGGCACTGGCCCTCCGCCGGTTCGAAGTCGTGGAGCGCGAGACGCGCTGACCCGACGCCGCGATCAGCCCATCGCCGCGAGCCGCTCCGCCGCGGTCTCGAGCACCTCGCGTCGCTTGCAGAACGCGAACCGCACGAGGCTCCGCACGTCGTCACGGCGCTCGGGGTGCACGAACGCCGTGACGGGCACGCCGACGACCCCGGCCCGGTGGGGGAGTTCGCGGCAGAACGCGTCGCCGTCGCGCGCGCCGAGCGGCGCGGCATCCGCCACCACGAAGTAGCCCGACGCCGGGACCGACGGCGCGAAGCCGGCGCTCGTGAGGCCCGCGACGAGCAGGTCGCGGCGTGCCGCGAGTTCCGCGGCGGCATCCGCGAAGAACCGGTCGGGCAGCTCGAGCCCGGTCGCGATCGCGGGCTGGAACGGCGCGCCGTTGACGAACGTCAGGTACTGCTTGACGGCGAGCACGGCCGTCACGAGATGCGCGGGAGCGGTCAGCCAGCCGATCTTCCAGCCGGTCGTGTTGAAGGTCTTGCCGCCCGACGAGATCGAGATCGTGCGGTCCCAGCCGCCGGGGCGCGTCGCGATCGGCACGTGCTGCCCGTCGAACACGAGGTGCTCGTAGACCTCGTCGGTGACGATGAGGGCGTCGTGCCGGTGCGCGAGCTCGACGACCAGGTCGAGCGTCGCCTCGTCGAGCAGCATGCCGGTCGGGTTGTGCGGGGAGTTGACGAGGATGACGCGCGTGCGGTCGGTCACCGCTGCGCGCAGCTCGTCGTGGTCGGGCCGCCAGTCGGGGAATCGCAGGGGCACGGTGCGGTGGATGCCTCCGGCGCGCGCGATGATCGCCCCGTACGCGTCGTACGACGGCTCGAACGTGACGACCTCGTCGCCGTCGTCCACGAACGCGAGCAGCGTCGCGGCGAGCGCCTCGGTCGCGCCCGCGGTGACGAGCACCTCGCGCGCCGGATCGACGGTCAGTCCGTACCAGCGGTGCTGGTGGCGGGCGATCGCCTCTCGGAGCACGGGCATCCCCGGGCCGGGCGGGTACTGGTTCACGCCGGTCGCGATCGCCTCGCGGGCGGCGTCGAGCACCTCGCGGGGGCCGTCCTCGTCGGGGAAGCCCTGCCCCAGGTTGATGGCGCCCGTCGAGACGGCGAGCGCGCTCATCTCGGCGAAGACGGTCGGCGCGACGCCGCCGTCGGGGGCGAGCAGCCCCGCTCCGGCTGCGGTCCGCTGCCACGGTGCGAGCGGTCGTTCGGGGATGGCATCCACGCTCACACCGTATGCCACGGTGCGGCGGCTACGCTGACTGCGGCGCTCGGGCGGTTCACGGGGGCGACATAGCTTCGACATAGGGACCGCCGACTCGCCGCACAGCTTGGAGCGGGATGCTGGCATCCGCTGGAAGGAGCGAAGATGACCGAGACCAACACCGGCGGGAACGAGCAGATCCCGGAGAACCACCCCACGCCGACGGCGGAGGGTGCGGACGCCGCGGAGGCCGCCGCCCAGGTCGAGACCCCGCGCGCCGACGCGCCGGCCGCGCCC
>NZ_SDPL01000540.1 GCF_004135055.1 Agromyces binzhouensis
GTCGGCCGGGATCGTCGCGTCGCCCTGGGGGGCGCGCAGGAGCGCCCCGGCCGGGCGTGCCAGGTGGTCCGCTCCGTGGTCGGCCGACAGCACGAGGGTCGGGCGCCCCGCGTCGGACGCGACCCGTTCGGCGTGTGCGAGCAGCGTCGAGCCGACGTCCTGACGACGGCGGTCGGGCGCGACGCCGAGCATCGCGAGGTACGCGGTCCGGGCATCGTCGTCGCGCTCCCACTCGAGTTCGGCGATCCCGATGAGGACGTCGCCGTCGAACGCGGCGAGCGGCACATGCGCCCGATACGGGTCGTCCGCGAACTCGCGGAGCAACTCCGCCACGGGCCGCGCCAGCTCGTCGGTGCCCAGGCGCTCGACGTCGAGTCGTCGGACCAGCGCGGCGTACGCGTCGAGTTCGGAGGGTGGCGCGGCATCCGCCACCGTCGGCAGCCGGATCTCCCGGACCTCTGCGCCCATGCGTCCTCCCTCGACTCGGAGCAGCCTGCCAGCCTAGCCAAACGACGGTCCGCCCGGTACCGCGATCCGAGCCGGTGCCCCGTGGCCCGGGCGCACCCGGCCGACCCGATCCGCCCGAACGCGGCGAGCGAACCGGGCCCGCGGCATCCGCTCGGGTACGCTCATCCGAGGCATCCAGCACCATCACGCCGCGACACCGGGGGGACATGTACCTCAAGAGCCTCACCGTGAAGGGCTTCAAGTCCTTCGCGCAGCCGACCACCTTCGCCTTCGAGCCCGGGGTCACGTGCATCGTCGGCCCGAACGGCTCCGGCAAGTCGAACGTCGTCGACGCGCTCGCCTGGGTGATGGGGGAGCAGGGCGCCAAGACGCTCCGCGGCGGCAAGATGGAGGACGTCATCTTCGCGGGCACCTCGACCCGCGGGCCGCTCGGCCGCGCCGAGGTGAGCCTCACCATCGACAACTCGGACGGCGCGCTGCCGATCGAGTACACCGAGGTCACGATCTCGCGCACGCTGTTCCGCAACGGCGGCAGCGAGTACGCGATCAACGGCGAGCAGTGCCGCCTGCTCGACGTGCAGGAGCTGCTCAGCGATTCCGGACTCGGCCGTGAGATGCACGTCATCGTCGGGCAGGGCCAGCTCGACCAGGTGCTGCACGCCAGCCCCGAGGACCGTCGCGGGTTCATCGAGGAGGCCGCGGGCATCCTGAAGCACCGCCGCCGCAAGGAGAAGACGCTCCGCAAGCTCGACGCGATGCAGGCCAACCTCACGCGCCTGACCGACCTGGCCGCGGAGCTGCGCCGCCAGCTGAAGCCGCTCGGACGCCAGGCCGAGGTCGCGCGCGAGGCGGCGGGCATCGCCGCGGTCGTCCGCGACGCGAAGGCCCGGCTCGTGGCCGACGAGGTCGTCGAACTGCGCCGCGCGCTCGAGGCCGCCGGACGTACCGAGCACGAACGTCACGCCGAGCGTCTCGTGCTGCAGCAGGAGCTCGAACGCCACCAGGCGCACATCGAGCGGCTCGAGCAGGCGCAGGGCGGCGACGACGTCGACGCGGCCCGTGCCGTGAGCTTCGCGCTGGAGCAGTCCGAGGCCCGGCTCCGCTCGCTCGACTCGCTGGCGCGCCAGCGCATCGCGCTGCTCTCCGCCGCCGACGAGGGCACGGATGCCGCGCCGACCGTGACGCTCGCCGACATCGACGCGGCGCGCG
>NZ_SDPL01000541.1 GCF_004135055.1 Agromyces binzhouensis
GGCGTCGCGAAGGCCGCCGAGATCATCGCCGGCGTCGGGCTCCCGGTCGGCGCCGGCGTCGGCTCCGCCTCAGCGGGGGCGGAGTGAGCCCGTCGACGACGGATGCCGCGGCCGCGGCGATCGCGGACGCCGAACCGCGGCCGTACTGGACCGACCGTCCCGAGGCACCGACCCCGCGTCCTGCCCTCGCCGGCCGGCACGAGGCCGACCTCGTCGTCATCGGTGCCGGGTTCACCGGGTTGTGGGCGGCGTGGCGGGCGCTCGAACGCGGCGACGCGGCATCCGTCGTCGTGCTCGAGGCCGAGCGCGTCGGCTACGGGGCCAGCGGACGCAACGGCGGATTCGTCGCGTCGTCGCTGACGCACGGACTCGCCCACGGCACCATGGTCTGGCCCGACCAGGTCGGGGCGCTGCACGAGGAGGGCGAGCGCAACCTCGCCGAGCTCGTCGCGACCATCGAGGCGGCGGGCGTCGACTGCGACCTGCGCCGCGTCGGCAAGACGACCCTCGCGGTCGAGGAGTGGCAGGTCGCCGGCCTCCGCGACGCCGCCGAACTGGGCGCGCGCCACGGCGTCGCGCTCGAGCTCCAGTCGCGCGACGAGGTCCGGGCCGACGTCCACTCGCCGACCTACCTCGCGGGGCTCCGCGACCGCGTCGGCACCGTGCTCGTCGACCCCGCACGGCTCGCGTGGGGCATGGCGGCCGAACTCGAGCGCCGTGGGGTGCGCATCCACGACGGGTCGCGCGTGATCGGCCTCGACCGCGAGGGCGCGGGCGTGCGTGCGCGCACGGATCGCGGTGAGGTGGTCGCCCGCGGTGCGATCGTCGCGACCGCGGCCTACCCCGCGCCGCTGCGCCGCCTCGGGTCGTACATCATGCCGCTCTACGACCACGTGCTCATGACCGAGCCGCTCACCACCGCCCAGCGGGAGTCGATCGGCTGGGCCGAGGGCCAGGGGCTCACCGACGCGGGCAACCAGTTCCACTACTACCGGCCCACCGCCGACGGGCGCATCCTGTTCGGCGGCTGGGACGCGGTCTACCACCGCGGCGGCCGCGTCGACGCGGCCTACGAGCAGCAGGGCGGCTCGCACGCGCTGCTCGCGCAGCACTTCGCCGAGACGTTCCCGCAGCTCGACGGCGTGCGGTTCACGCACCGCTGGGCCGGGCCGATCGACTCGACGACCCGGTTCACCGCCGCCTACGGCACCGCACGCGGCGGGCGCGTCGCCTACGCGGTCGGTCACACCGGCCTCGGGGTCGGCGCCTCGCGGTTCAGCGCGGACGTCGCCCTCGACCTCCTCGCGGGCCGGCCGACCTCGCGGCTCCGCTACGACATCGTGCGCCGCCGCCCGTTCCCCGTCCCGCCGGAACCGTTCCGGAACCCGATCATCCAGTACACCCGCCGGAGCATCCTCGCCGCCGACGCGCACGAGGGTCGTCGCAACCTGTGGCTGCGCACGCTCGACCGCTTCGGGCTCGGCTTCAACTCCTGAGAGGCAACCATGACCACCACCGGCACGTTCATCGGCGAGTACCGCGCCGGCACCGGCGGCGACGCCGTCATCGTGAACCCCGCGAGCGAGGAGGAGGTCGCGGCGTACCGCGAGTCCGGCCTCGCCGACGTGGGCGAGGCGGCGGCGGCCGCCCGCGCCGCGCAGCCCGACTGGG
>NZ_SDPL01000542.1 GCF_004135055.1 Agromyces binzhouensis
AGCCGTCGGATGCCGCGGCCGCCGCCTCGGCCGTGGACCGCGCCGCGCTGCTCGACCGGGCGGGGGTGCGTGCACGCGCTTCGGCGCGCTTCGGCGTCGAGCGGATGGTCGACGCGTACCTGCGCGTGTACGCGGACGTGATCCGAGCCGCCGGAGCCCCGGCGTCCGGCTGACGGCCCGGAGTCGGCACCCTGCCGTCGTCCAGCCGCGAGGACTACCCTGAAGCGTGACTTCCGACGACATCGCCATCGAGGCAGAGGCTCCCCAGGAGCCCACGACGCCCACCTTCGCCGACCTCGGACTCGAGGGGGCCGTGCTCCGGGCGCTCGACGACGTCGGCTACGAGACGCCCTCCGCGATCCAGGCCGCGACGATCCCGACGCTCCTGGAGGGGCGCGACGTCGTCGGCCTCGCGCAGACCGGAACCGGCAAGACCGCCGCGTTCGCACTGCCGATCCTCGCCCGGCTCGACACCTCCGACCGCAGCCCGCAGGCGCTCGTGCTCGCCCCGACCCGCGAACTCGCACTCCAGGTCTGCGAGGCGTTCGAGAAGTACGCGGCGCACCTGCCCGACCTGCACGTCCTGCCCGTCTACGGCGGGCAGGGCTACGGCGTGCAGCTGTCGGCGCTCCGCCGCGGCGTCCACATCGTCGTCGGCACGCCCGGCCGCGTGATCGACCACCTCGACAAGGGCACGCTCGACCTCTCGGGCCTCAAGTACCTCGTGCTCGACGAGGCCGACGAGATGCTCAAGATGGGCTTCGCCGAGGACGTCGAGACGATCCTCGCCGACACCCCCGACGAGAAGCAGGTCGCGCTGTTCTCGGCGACCATGCCCGCCGCGATCCGCCGGATGTCGGAGCAGTACCTGAACGACCCCGAGCAGATCACGGTCAAGACGAAGACGCAGACCTCGGCGAACATCACCCAGCGCGTGCTCGTCGTCGCCCACGCCCGCAAGGTCGACGCGCTCACCCGCATCCTCGAGGTCGAGGACTTCGGGGGTGTCATCATCTTCGTCCGGACCAAGAACGCGACCGAGGAGCTCGCCGAGAAGCTGCGCGCCCGCGGCTACGAGGCGGCGGCGATCAACGGCGACATCGCGCAGGTGCAGCGCGAGCGGACCGTCGAGCAGTTGAAGAGCGGCAAGCTCGACATCCTGGTGGCGACGGATGTCGCGGCTCGCGGCCTCGACGTCGAGCGCATCACGCACGTGGTCAACTACGACATCCCCACCGACCCCGAGCCCTACGTGCACCGCATCGGCCGCACTGGTCGCGCGGGCCGCACCGGTGACGCGATCAGCTTCGTGACGCCGCGCGAGCGCGGGCTGCTGGCCCGCATCGAGAAGACCACCAAGCAGCGCATGACGCCCATGGAGCTGCCGAGCGTCGACGAGATCAACGAGTCGCGGCTCAGCCGGTTCGACGACCGCATCTCGGCCGCGCTCGAGCAGACGGAGCGCATCGGCGGCTTCCGCGACATCATCTCCCACTACGTGCGTCACCACGACGTTCCCGAGACGGATGTCGCCGCGGCCCTCGCCGTCGTCGCGCAGGGCGATTCGCCGCTGCTCCTCGAGCCCGAGCCGGAGCCCGCGCCGTACGAGCGCGGCCGCGACCGGTTCGACCGCGACGACCGCGGCCGCGACCGGTTCGACCGCGACG
>NZ_SDPL01000543.1 GCF_004135055.1 Agromyces binzhouensis
CACGGCGGCGCCCGCGGCCCCCGTCGGCACCCGCCTCGACGCGTGGTGGGCGAACCTGCTGCGCACGCCGCGGCGCCGAGCCGTCTGGACCTGGGGCGGCCCGATCGCCGTCACCCTCCTCGCGGCCGTGCTGCGGTTCTGGAACCTCGGGAATCCGCAGGCGATCGTGTTCGACGAGACCTACTACGTGAAGGACGCCTGGACGCTCCTCGCCAACGGGTACGAGTCGGCGTGGCCGGAGGGCGCGAACGAGGACTTCGCACGCGGCGACACCGAGGTGTTCTCCGACGACCCGGCGTACGTCGTGCACCCGCCGCTCGGCAAGTGGATGATCGGGCTCGGCATGGCGCTCTTCGGAGCCGACAGCGCGTTCTGGTGGCGCGCGTCGACGGCGCTCGCCGGCACGATCGCCGTGTTCCTCATGACGATGGTCGGCCGACGTCTCTTCCACTCCACGCTCGTCGCCGTGATCGCCGGGTTCCTGCTCGCCATCGACGGCAACGCGATCGTGATGAGCCGGGTCGCGCTGCTCGACAACTGGGTCATGCTCTTCGCCCTGCTCGGATTCTGGTTCGTGCTCATCGACCGCACGGCGGCCGAGTCACGGCTGCGCGAACGGCTCGCCGCGCTGCGCGAGGGCGGAGCCGAGCCGCACTGGGGGCCGGTGATCTGGGCGCGTCCGTGGGTGATCGCCGCGGGCGTCGCGTTCGGTGCGGCCACCGCCGTGAAGTGGTCCGGCCTCTACTTCGTCGCCGCCTTCGGCATCTACCTCGTCCTCGTCGACGCGATGGCCCGGCGGCGCGCCGGGCTGGGCTTCTGGGTCGAGGGCGCGCTGTTCAAGCAGGCGCCTGCGACCTTCCTCCTGCTGGTGCCGGTGGCCGGCGTCGTCTACCTCGCGTCCTGGACCGGATGGCTCGTGACCGACGGCGGCTACTACCGCGGGTGGGCCGACGAACCGGGCAACGCGGCGACGGGGTTCTGGTCGTGGGTGCCGCACTCGCTCCAGAGCCTGTGGCACTACCACCAGGCCGCGTACGGATACCACGTCGGCGTGGCCTCCCCTCATCCGTGGCAGGCGAACCCGCTGACCTGGCCGCTCTCGCTGCGCCCGACGAACATGTACTTCGCCACGACAGTCGACGGGTCGGGAGGCTGCGGACAGGGGGAGTGCTGGTCGTCGATCATGGGCATCCCGAACCCGATCATCTGGTGGGCCGCGACGCTCGCGACGGGCTACCTCGTCTACCGCTTCGCCCGGTATCGCGAGTGGACGGCGGGCGCCATCCTCGTCGGCGTCGCCGCCGGCTACCTGCCGTGGCTCATGTACCTCGGCCGCACCGTCTTCCAGTTCTACACGATCGCCTACGAGCCCTACCTGCTGCTCGCGCTCGCCGCGGTCATGGGCATCGTGCTCGGCCGGCGCGACGACCCGAGGTGGCGGCGCCAGCAGGGCATCGCCACCGTCGGCGTGTTCCTCGGCGTGGCGGTGGCGGTCTCGATCTTCTTCCTCCCCCTCTGGACCGCGGTGCCCGTGACGCCCGACTTCCGGCAGCTGCACTTCTGGCTGCCGGGCTGGGGATGAACGGCCTGGGGCCCGACGGCCCGGGCCCCGCGTCGGGGCGGTGGCGCAGCCGGATGGCCGGCCTCGGCGTCGCGGCGGCC
>NZ_SDPL01000544.1 GCF_004135055.1 Agromyces binzhouensis
CCCGCGCGCCCCGCCCGCCCGCGCCCCCGGCTCGCCCACATGTTCGGGAGGAAGTTCCGCCCGCCGCGCCGGCGGAAGCACCCCGCCGCACGGCGTGTCGCCGGGAACTTCCTCCCGAACGTCCGAGGGAGGGCGGCGACGCCGCGCGGCATCTCGATGCAGACTGGAGCGATGGACCCGGTACAGGCGCTGGAGGAGATCGCGTCGCTGCTCGAGGTGCAGCTCGCGTCGCCGTTCAAGGCCAAGGCGTTCCGCCGTGCGGCGGGCGTGATCGGCCCGCTCGACGACGACGAGCTCCGCGCCCGCGCCGCCGACGGCCGACTGAAGCGGACGCCCGGCATCGGCGACTCGAGCCTCGGCGTGATCGTCGAGGCGCTCGACGGGAAGGTGCCCGGCTACCTCGCCGACCTCCGCGAGAAGGCGGGCGTCGAGACCGCGACGGGCCTCCGCGCGCTCCTCCGCGGCGACCTGCACGCGCACTCCGACTGGTCGGACGGCACGACGAGCATCGCGGCCATGGCGCGCGCCGCGGCATCCGCGGGCCTCGAGTACTTCGCGCTCACCGACCACTCGCCGACGTTGCGCGTCGCGAACGGCCTCTCCCCGGAACGGCTCGAGTCGCAGCTCGAGATCGTGGGAGCGCTGAACGCGGGGCTCGGCGAGCCCGACCGCGACGACGCGGGCGACGCGCGCGACCGCGGCGACCTCGGCGTGCGGATACTCACCGGCATCGAGGTCGACATCCTCGAGGACGGCGTCCTCGACCAGCGTCCCGACCTCCTCGACCGCCTCGACGTGGTGGTCGCGAGCGTGCACTCGAAGCTGCGCGCGCCGCGCGACGTGATGACGAAGCGGATGCTCCGCGCCATCCGCGACCCGCGCATGAACGTGCTCGGGCACTGCACGGGCCGGCTCGTCCAGGGCTCGCGCGGGACCCGCCCCCAGTCGGAGTTCGACGCCGAGGCCGTGTTCGCCGCGTGCGCCGAGCACGACGTCGCGGTCGAGATCAACTCCCGGCCGGAGCGCCAGGACCCGCCCGACGACCTCATCGCGATCGCGATCGAGGCCGGCTGCCGGTTCTCGATCGACACCGACGGGCACGCGCCCGGCCACTTCGGGTTCCTCGCGCTCGGCGCCGCTCGCGCCGAGGCGGCCGGCATCCCGCCGGAGCGGATCGTCACGACGTGGGACGCCGAGCGCCTCGTCGACTGGGCGGGATCGAAGAAGCGGGTCGCCCCCTAGCCGACCGCGGCGTCGTCCGCATCGGAGGCATCGGAGGCATCGGAGGCATCGGAGGCGTCGGGGGCATCGGCCGGCGACGCGGCGGATCCCGGAGGCGGACCCGTTCGCTCCACCAGCCAGTCCAGCACCTCGGGCACCACCTCGAGCACCGCGACGTGCCCGTCGTCGAGGCGCATCCACAGTCGGGCGTCCGGCAGGCCGGCGACGAGGCGCACGGCGTGCGCCCGCGGGATCACGCGATCGAGCTCGCCCTGCACGAGCAGCACCGGGACGCGCACGTCGGCGAGGTCGAAGCCCCACGCGCGAGTGAGCGCCACGTCGTCGTCGACGAGTCCGCCCGGGCCCGCCGACTCCGCCCGCCCGGCGTCGCGGCCGACCGCGCCCCACTCACCGCGCAGCGCGGC
>NZ_SDPL01000545.1 GCF_004135055.1 Agromyces binzhouensis
GGGCGAGAGCGCGCCGGGACCGGGCCGAAAGCGGGCGGGCGCCGGCGGCGCCGGTCAGCAAAAGCCGGTGATGCCGTCCCAGGCCGCGCGCGGGCTCTCCGCGCCCTCCCGGACCACGGCGGCCTCGATGAGCCCGTAGGGTCGGTCGGCGGCGTGGAACACCTCGTTCGGGTTGTCGAGTCCGAAGGGCGAGAGATCGACCGCGAAGTGGTGGTTGTTCGGCATCGAGAAGCGGATCTCGGCGACGTCGTCGTGCGCCTCGAGCACCCGCCGCCCCATGGCGAAGAGCGTGGCCTGCAGCCCGGGCGAATACCCCTCGGCGAAGGCCTCCAGCAGCAGCGTCCGCACGCTCTCGTACCGTGCGTCGAAGTCCACGTCGGTGCGCGCATAGCGCCAGCGCGCCGAGACATCCGTCGCCAGGATGCGGTCGTGGGTCTCGGCGAGCGTCGTGTACCGGTCGTGCGGGTAGTCCTCGAAGCCGGAGCCGGTGGACTTCATGACCGTGAGATCGCGGAGCCCGGCGATGACGTGCCGTTCGGCGCCGTCCGCGACGACGACGGCGGTGCGCACCTCGTGCCCCGACCGGACGAACGCGTGGTCGTGCGGGGCGCCGCCGACCATGATGCGCTGCCAGGCGAAGCGCTCGGCCGCCCAGCGGCCGCCGGTGACCCATTCGAACGACGAGACGAAGTGATCGGCGAGTCGCAGGAGGAACGCCTCGGGCGAGCCGATGCCGTCGCGCGCGAACGCGAAGATCGTGTTCTTCTGGGTGTCGGTCGGCACGACGTGCGCGTTGTCGCCCACGAGGTGGGCGGCGGCGAAGTCGCCGCGCAGCTGCGAGGTCACGTTCAGGTCGTCGATCTCATGACGCGCACTCTCGCGCGCGACCTTGACGACGCGGACCTCGGCCTTGCCGTACTGGTTCGCGCCGAGCACGATGGCGGGTTCGGACATGGTCAGCTCCCTCGGTAGGTGGAGTAGGCGAACGGGCTGAGGAGGAGCGGGGCGTGCACGTGCCGGCCGTCGTCGGCGACGTGGAACGTCAGCACCACCTCGGGGTAGAACGCCTCGACACCGCGCGCGGCGAAGTAGGCGGCGGTGTCGAAGCGCAGCCGGTAGTCGCCGGCCGGCAGCACCTCGGGGCCGATCCGCGTGACCCGACCGTCGGCGTCGGTGGCCGCGGCGTCGAGCCGGCGCCATCCGTCGCCCTCGTGCGCGGAGAGCTCGACCGTGACGCCCTCGGCGGGTCGGCCCGAGGTGGAATCGAGCACATGGGTCGTGATGCGCGACCGCTGCGGTGCGGCGCCCTGGTTGCTCATGCGAGGAGTCCCTTCAGTCGGAGGACGGCGATCTGGCGGAGCTGGTCGGCGACGACGGGCTCCTCCTGGTCGGGCGTGTGCGCGAGGCGTGCGGTCAGCGCGTCGAGGATCTCGCGCGACGAGCGACCGGCTGCGCGGACCAGGAAGACCCGGCCGAACTTCTCCTCGTACGCCCGATTGCCCTCGGCGAGCGCGGCCGCGACCGCGGCGTCGGTCGGGTCGACCCCTGCCTGCTCGGCCCGCGACATCGCGGCCTCGGCACCGGGGCCCGCTGGTCGCTCGCCGATGCGCGGGTGGTGCGGGAGC
>NZ_SDPL01000546.1 GCF_004135055.1 Agromyces binzhouensis
GGCGCTCCGGCGGTGCGGACTAGGCCGCGGCCTCGTCGGCCTCGGGCTGCTGCGGCGCGTCGGCGTTCACGCCTGCGGCGTAGGCGGCGCGGAGCGCGGCGCCGAGCCCGGCGTCGACGTTCGTCCAGTACTGGAAGAAGCGCTCGCGGATGTCGTCCACGGTGATCGCGTTCGCCTGGCCCGAAAGCGTCTCGAGGAAGCGCGCCTTGGCCTCGGCCGAGTAGACGTCGCGGTAGAGCGCGCCGGCCTGGCCGAAGTCGGAGTCGTCGGCGCGAAGCGTGTAGGCGGAGCGGACGAGCGCGCCGTCGGCCTCCCAGCCGCCCTCGGCCGCGACCGCGGCGTCGGCGGTCGGGCCGCCGACCGAGTTCGGGGCGTAGACCGGAGCGGTCGGCGCGTTGAAGTGGTAGCGCGCGGCGCCGTCCTGCGAGTAGTTGTGCACGGATGCCGCGTGCGGCGCGTTCACGGGCAGCTGGTTGTAGTTCGTGCCCACGCGGTAGCGCTGCGCGTCGGGGTAGCTGAACACGCGCGCAATGAGCATCTTGTCGGGGCTGATCGCGATGCCCGGCACGGTGTTGGCCGGCGAGAACGCGGCCTGCTCGATCTCCGCGAAGAAGTTCTGCGGGTTGCGGTCGAGCGTCAGCGTGCCCACCGGGACGAGCGGGTAGTCGGCGTGCGGCCACACCTTGGTGAGGTCGAACGGGTTGAAGCGGTAGGTCTTCGCGTCCTCGTAGGGCATGACCTGCACGAAGAGGTCCCACTTCGGGTGGTCGCCGCGCTCGATCGCCTCGTACAGGTCGCGCCGGTAGAAGTCGGCGTCGGCACCGGCGATGGCCTCGGCGGTCTCGGCGTCGAGGTGCAGGTCGCCCTGCTGCGAACGGAAGTGGTACTTCACCCAGAACCGCTCGCCCTCGGCGTTGGTCCACTGGTACGTGTGCGAGCCGTAGCCCTGCATCTCGCGCCACGACTTCGGCAGGCCGCGGTCGCCCATGAGGTAGGTGACCTGGTGGGCCGACTCGGGCGAGAGGGTCCAGAAGTCCCACTGCATGTCGGCGTCGCGGAGCCCGGAGCCCGGCAGGCGCTTCTGCGAGTGGATGAAGTCGGGGAACTTGATTGCGTCGCGGATGAAGAAGACCGGGGTGTTGTTGCCGACGATGTCGTAGTTGCCCTCGGTCGTGTAGAACTTCAGCGAGAAGCCCCGCACGTCGCGCCAGGTGTCGGGCGAGCCCTGCTCGCCGGCGACCGACGAGAAGCGCAGCAGCGTCTCGGACTCGGCGCCGGGCTGGAACACGGCCGCGCGGGTGTAGGCCGAGACATCCGCCGTGACCTCGAAGCGGCCGAATGCGCCGCCGCCCTTGGCGTGCACGATCCGCTCCGGGATCCGCTCGCGGTTGAACTGGGCGAGCTTCTCGACGAGGTACCGGTCGTGCAGCACCGTGGCGCCGTCGGCGCCGACCGTGAGCGAGTGCACGTCGCTGGCGACCGGCGTGCCGGTCTGGGTGGTCGTCACGGGCGGGGTCGTAGGGTTCGACATGTCGTCCTTCTCTTCTCGGTGGTGGATGCCGCGGCGCGGCGGTGCGCGTCGTGCGGGCACGACGAGCACCGCCCCGGCCGGGCGGTCGGCGCG
>NZ_SDPL01000547.1 GCF_004135055.1 Agromyces binzhouensis
GGCCTCCGAGCCGGCGACCGCCGCGCCCGCCGCCTCCACGGCGAGCGCGCGCCGCAGCACCGACTGCACCCGCAGCGTCAGCTCGCGCGGCGAGAACGGCTTCGCCAGGTAGTCGTCGACGCCGGCCTCGAGCCCCGCGATGCGGTCGTCCTCGCCGCCGAGCGCGGTGAGCATGATGACCGGAACCTGCGAGTGGGCGCGGATGCGTCGGCAGACCTCGATGCCGTCGACGCCGGGCAGCATCCGGTCGAGCACGACGAGGTCGGGCCGCTCGGCGGCGATCCGGTCGAGCGCGACGAACGCGTCCGCCGCCTCCTGCACGCGGAACCCCGCCGACTCGAGGTAGGCGCGGCACACCTCGAGCACGGTCGGGTCGTCGTCGACGAGCAGCACGAGGCGCCCGTCGAGCAGCAGGTCGACCTGGTCAGCCACCGATCACCTCCTCGAGGCGTGCGATCGGATCGTACAGCCCGGCGTCGAGGATCCACGTCTGCAGCGTCTTGTCGAAGCCGACCACGACCACGATGCCGACGACGATGAAGATCACGCCGATCGTGCGGCGGAACCATCCGTCGGGGTTCGCGAGCCAGCCGAGCCGGCGCACGAGGCTCCGACCGAGGAGCGCGATGAGCAGCAGCATCGCCGCCAGGCCCACCGCGTACGCGACGACGTACAGCACGCCCTCGCCGAACGACACCGGCAGCACCGCGGCGACGATCAGCGCGTAGGTCGGACTGCAGCTCGAGAAGACCGGGCCGAGGGCCGCGCCGGTGAGGATGTCGCCTCCGACGCTCTGCCGTCGGACCGACCGGTCGAGCAGCTCGCCGCTCTTCGCGCCCCACCCGAGCGCGGTCGAGACCCGCTCCCACAACCGCGGGAACAGCATGTCGACGCCGAGCAGGATCACGATGCCGCCGGCGATCACCTGCCAGACCTGCGGCGGGATGCCGAGCAGCGCGGTGGTCGCCTTGAGCAGCAGCGTGAAGACGACGACGGATACCGCGAGCGACGCGGCGATCACGTACGGGCGGTAGCGCGCGCGGCGCTCGTCACCGTCCTGGACGATCGAACCGCCGACGATCACCGGCAGCAGCGGCAGCACGCACGGCGCAGCGACGGTCAGCACGCCGGCGGCGAGTGCGAGGGTGAGGGACGCGGTCACGGGGTGGCCAGCCGCCTAGGGCATCGCGGCGACGAGCGACTCGACCGAGGGGTCCTCGTACAGCACGACGCTCGAGATCTTCTCGCCCGCGTCGTCGACGAACACGATCGTCGTCTGGATCGTCACGCCGTACCGCTGTCGCAGGTCGGTGCGCGAGTCGTAGTCGACCTTGAACACGGTGAGCCCGTCGGGCGCGCCCTCGGCGCGGAGGTCCTCGTCGAGCGCGCGGCACTTCGGGCACCAGCTCGCGTGGAAGAACAGCGCCTTCGGCCCGGCGGTCGCCTCGATGGCGCCGTCGGCGTAGTCGAGGTAGGCACCCTCGGCGGGCGCGGCGTCCTCGGACGCCGCAGGCTCGTCGGTCGCGTCGGTCGCGTCGGTCGTGGCCTCGGGCGTCGGCTCCGCGACGGGTGCGGGGTCGGCGCTCGCGCCGGAGGCATCCGTCGCCTGCGCGGCGCA
>NZ_SDPL01000548.1 GCF_004135055.1 Agromyces binzhouensis
CGTCGGTCCGAGTCGGACGAGTGGCCCGGCGATGTTCAGGTGCGAGGCTTCACGTGGAACGGTGGCGCGGTCGAGGATGTCGCGGCGCGCGCCGTCATCGACGCGTCGGGCACCTGGCGCACGCCCAACCGGCTCGGCTCGAACGGCCTGGATCCCCTCGGGCTCGACGAGGTCGCGGACTCGGTGACGCACGCCCTCCCCGACGTGCTCGGACGCGACCGCACCCGCTTCGCGGGCCGCCGCGTGACGGTCGTGGGCGCCGGGCACTCGGCCGCGAACACGTTGCTCGCCCTCGCCGCGCTCGCGCGGGACGAGCCGGAGACGCGGATCACCTGGGCCATCCGCAACGCCTCGGCCGTCCGCGTCACGACCTCCGACGACGACGGGCTCCCCGCCCGCGCCTCGATCGGGCGCCGCGTCGACGACCTCGTGCACGCGGGCCGCATCGAGGTGCTCGACCGGTTCGAGATCGTCCGGCTGGGCCGCGCCGCCGACGGCGGCGTACGCATGGTCGGCTCGCGCGCCGGCGAGCTCGTCGAGCACGAGGCCGACCTCATCGTGAACGCGACGGGCTTCCGCCCCGACCTCGACCTGCTCCGCGAGGTCCGGCTCGAGCTCGACGACATCGTCGAGGCGCCGAAGCGCCTCGCGCCGCTCATCGACCCGAACGTGCACACCTGCGGCACGGTCGAGCCGCACGGCTTCGCCGAGCTCCGCCAGCCCGAGGACGGCTTCTTCCTCGTCGGCATGAAGAGCTACGGGCGCGCCCCGACGTTCCTGCTCGCGACCGGGTACGAGCAGGTGCGCTCGATCTCCGCCTGGCTGGCGGGCGACGCCGCCGGAGCCGCGAAGGTGCAGCTCGAGCTGCCCACGACCGGCGTCTGCTCGACCAGCCTCGACGGATCGAACGGCTGCTGCTGAGTCCGGCGGGCGGGCCGGGACATCCGCTCGATTGCATAGACTGTCGTCTATGCACAAGGGTGGGGCGGATGCCGCGGCCGGCGGCCTGGCGCTGATCGCCGACCCCACCCGGGCGCGGATGCTCTCGCTCATCGTCGCGAGGCCCGACGGCCGCGCGACCGTGACGGAGCTCGCCGACGAGCTCGGCCTCCGGCAGCCGACCGTGTCGCACCACGCGAAGGCACTGCTCGACGACGGGGTGCTCGTACGCCGGCCCGACGGGCGCCGTGCCTGGTACTCGGTCGCACCCGATCACCTCGATCGCGTGACCGAACTGCTCGACATGCCCACGGCCGGCTCGCGCCCCGACGACGAAGCCGCGATCGAGCGCGTCGTCGACGACCTCGCGACGCGGTTCGCCGGCACGTTCGGCCGCGAGACGGTCGAGCGGTACGTCCGCGAGAGCCGCGACCTCCTCGCCGAGCGGACGGGCGTCTCGAAGCGGTTCACGTCGCGCGCCGCGGAGTTCGCCGCCGAACGGCTCGCCGCCCTCGCAGCACAGTCGCCGGAGTCGGGCGGGACCGCGCCCGAGGTGCTCTTCGTGTGCGTGCAGAACGCCGGCCGCTCGCAGATGGCCGCGGCCATCCTGCGGCACCTCGCGGGCGACCGGGTGCACGTGCGCACGGCCGGGTCGGAGCCCGCCGACGCCGTGTCGGC
>NZ_SDPL01000549.1 GCF_004135055.1 Agromyces binzhouensis
GGCGGCTCCCGCCGCGACGGCGGCTGCGGCGAGCCGCTCAGCGGTGCGGCGATCGTACGCGGACCGCGCGAGCACGGCGCATCGGGCGAGCAGGGCGGGATCGCTCGGTCGACCGGCGTCGAGTCGCCACACCGCGACCCGCAGTTCGTCGCCCGGATCCATCGGGCGGGACGAGACGAGGTCGGCCTGTTCGGCGAGCAGCGAGAGCGCGCGGATGCGCGGCATCGCCTCGCGGACGGCCGCCGCGTACTGCGGGTGCGCGAGCCCGACGCGGACCCGAGGTCCCGACTCGTCGACGCGGATGAGTCCTCGCAGCTCGAGTGCGGCGAGCGCCTCGGCGGCGCCCGGGCGCGCGAGCTCGTCGAAGGCGAGCGGCTCGCACAGCGCGAGACGTTCGACCGCGTCCCGTTCCGCCTCGTGGAGGCCTCGGAGGCGGGCGCGGATCAGGTCGCGCAGCGCGGGGGTGCCGACGGGTTCGCCGGCCAGGTGCCAGAGCCCCTCGTGCGCGACGAGCGATCCGGCGTCCCACGCCCCGATCGCGAGTTCCCGGAGGAAGAGCGGGTTGCCGTGCGCCGCACGGTGCAGCTCGACGACGTCGCGATGCGCGATGGCGCCGCCGAGCACCCTCGTGAGCAGTTCCGCGACCTCGTCGACGCCGAGCGGACCGAGGTCGAGGCGGATGGAGTCCGGCGCCGTCGCCACGGGGACCAGCACATCGGGGACCGGCTCGGACTCTCGGACCGTGGCCGCCACCCGGAGCACCGACGCCTCCACGAGCTGGGCCACGAGGGTCACCGAGACCGGGTCCGCGACCGAGATGTCATCGAAGGCGAGCAGCACGGAGCGGTCGCCGGCCAGCCGGGCGATCGCGGCGTGGGCGACGGCGAACAGCTCCGCCGCGTCGGAGGCGGACGTGAGCGGGGAACCCGTCTCCCTCGCGAACACGGGCGCCAGGGCCGAGAGCGGCACCGCGCTCAGCGCGGGGTTCCCGGTCGCGGTGAGGACCAGCCACCCGTCCTCGTCCAGGTGCTCGGCGACCTCCTGGACCACGCGCGACTTGCCGATGCCCGAGGCGCCGTAGGCGAACACGGCCCTCGTCGTTCCGGCGAGGCCGTCGAGGGCACGACGGACGTCGGCGCCGCGTCCGACGAGCGGCCAGCTCTCGTCGAGCGCGAGGGGCGGCCGGGCCGTCCCCCCGGTGTCCAACGCCACCATCTCGGCCCTTCAGGTTCACCGGCGTGGCCGGTCGTCTCACTGTATTGCGCGACGACCTGAACGTGGTTGCGTCATCGTGGCCCCCGTACGGGGGAATCGGCCCGTGATACGAGTGGGGCCTGGGTAGTCGGGCCGGCGAGGTGAGCAGTCGTCGACGGCGGATGAGCAGCGCCTGCCCATCCGCTCGTACCCCGGTCGCGGGCAGGCTCGTCACCGGCGGGTGGGACCCGCCCCGCGGATCAGGGGATCCGCGCCACCGACTCACCAGGAGACACGACATGACGCAGGAGCACCGGGCCGGCTCGACGAAGCGGGCCGCGCGGGCGAGACGACTGAGAGGCACGGCCGCCGCGGCCGCCGCGATGATGGCCTCGGCCGGGGCGGTCCTCGCCGCGGCACCGG
>NZ_SDPL01000055.1 GCF_004135055.1 Agromyces binzhouensis
CCCGCGGTGGCGGCAGCGGGAGCGGTGCCGCCACGGGCTCCCACCTCGGCATCCTCGACCACGAGCCCCTCGTCGGTGCCGCGCAGTGCGCGCCGTGCGGCGAGCACCGCGTACCCGAGGAGGAAGATCGCCCCCGCCCACCGCGCCACGCCCACGAGCCACGGCATGGCCTGCAGCACGGCGCCCATGCCGCCGACGCCCGCGACGATGAGCAGGGCGTCGGAGACGGTGCAGATCGCCGCGACGACGAACACGTGCTCGCGTCGGATGCCCTGGCGCAGCACGAACACGTTCTGGGCGCCGATCGCGACGATGAGGGAGAAGCCGAGGCCGAGGCCGGCGGCGAGCACGGAGAGGTCCACGTCCTCGAAGCTAGGTCGAGGTCCCGCTGAAATCCAGCTCAGGATTCTTCATCAGCATTAGCATTCCTTCATGCAGATCCCGCTCGATCTCGCCCGGACGCTCGCGGCGGTCGTCGACCAGGGCACCTTCGAGTCGGCCGCCGCCGAGTTGCGCGTGACGCCGTCGGCCGTGTCGCAACGAGTGAAGCAGCTCGAGCAGCGACTCGGGCGCGTGCTCGTCGTGCGCTCGAAGCCCGTCCGCACCACCGAGGCGGGGGCCGCCGTGGTGCGCCTCGCCCGCCAGCTCGCGCTGCTCGAGCACGACGCGCTGGCCGCCTTCGGCGGCGACGACGCGGCATCCGCCCGCCCGACGACCGTGCCGCTCGCCGTGAACGCCGACTCGCTCGCCACCTGGTTCCTGCCCGCGCTCGCGCGCATCGCCGAGGACCACCCGGTCGTCTTCGACCTGCACCGGGACGACCAGGACTTCACGGCGGGCCTGCTCGAGTCCGGCGCCGTCATGGGCGCGGTGACCTCGCAGGCGACACCGGTCGCCGGATGCCTCGTCCGCCCGCTCGGCGTCATGCGGTACACGGCGGTCGCGACGCCGGCGTGGGTCGCCCGCTGGTGTCCCGGCGGAGCGGATGCCGCCTCGCTCGCCGCGGCGCCGCGCGTCGACTTCGACCGGCGCGACGACCTGCAGGGCGAGTACCTCCGGCTCGTCGGGGCGGATGCCGCGGACCCGCCGCGGCACTTCGTCCCCGCGTCGAACGACTTCGCGACCGCGATCAAGCTCGGACTCGGCTGGGGGCTCCTGCCCGGCTTCCAGGCCGACGACGAGCTCGCCGACGGACGGCTCGTGGCGCTCGGCGGACCTCCCGTCGACGTGCCGCTGCACTGGCAGCAGTGGAACCTCGGGTCGCCGCTGCTCGACGCCATCGCCGACGGACTGACGCGCGAGGCGCGACGCTCCCTCGAGCCATCCGTGGTCGGCTGACCGGATGAAGGGCGGTCGGCCGGGCCGAGGTCGCCGAACGTCCCCCCTGCCCCCGGTTCCGCCCGATCGGGCACGCGCGCGTCTCGGGGAGTGACGAGAATGCCGACATGTCCTCCGGACGCGCGGTCGGGGACGACCGAGGCGCCGCGTCGCCCCTGACGGGACGCAGCGCGAACCGGCGCGCCCCGGCACCGACCCCGTCGTCCTCCGCCCCGTCGCCCGCCGGCGCGATCGGCCTGCAACGACTGGTCGGCAACGGCGCTCGCCAAGGTGCGCTGGTCGGCAGGCTGCTCCAGGTGCAGCGACAGCCGATCGCACCGCCGGCGAAGCCGACGCTGCGCACGGGTTCGCGCGGCCAGTTCGTGAAGGAGGCGCAGCGCAAGCTGAGCCGGCTGCAGGCCTCCGTCGGGCCGCTCGTCGAGGACGGGCAGTTCGGCGCCCTCACCGAGGGCTCGGTACGCACGTTCCAGGGGACGCGCGGGATCCCGCCCACCGGCGTCCTCGACGGGACCGCCTGGACCGCGCTCGACGGCGCGTTCGCTGCATTGCCCGCGCCCGTCCGCGCGGTGCTCGTCCCCGGTGCCGACCACGTCGACGTGGGGTTCGCCCAGCAGAAGCTGAACGCCCTCGGCATCTCGCCGCGCCTCGTCGTCAACGCCGTCTACGGCCCGGAGATGCAGCCCGCGATCATCGCCATCGAGGCGCTGGTCCTGCACCGATGGCCGACCAGCAGGATCGACGCGGACGTGTGGCGTGTGCTCGACACCGCGAGTCCGGGTGGGTTCATCGCGCTCGAGGGGCTGAGCGCATCCCCCATCGAGCAGCACACCGCGAGCGGCACGGCGAACCCCCTGGGCGTGCAGGTGCCCGGGACCAGCCTCCATCCGGTCGTCGGGGCAGGAGGCATCCTGCGGGGAGCCGCCGTGCGTGAGCTGCAGCAGAAGCTGAACACCGCGGGTGCGTCGCCGGCGCTCGCCGTCGACGGTCGCTTCGGACCCCTGACGACCGCCGCCGTGCGGGCCTTCCAGACCGGTCGGGTTCCCCCGTTGCCCGCGTCGGGAATCGCGGACGCCGCAACGTGGACGGCGCTCGACGCGGTTGCGCCCGCATCGACCGTCGGGTTCATCGAGCGCCAGTGGAGGGAGGAGGTCGGCGGTGCGACGTACGGGAACACGGGCGGCAATGCGTCGCGCTACTCATGGGAGATCGACGGCGACCGAATGGTGGTCACCGTGGCGGTGAACTTCACCGGGCTCGCGCCGAGGGCGGTCTGGTTCTCGCACGTGCCGCGGGTCTGGGATCGCTTCGCCGCGGTGCGGGACGTGCCCCCTCGGCGGGTGAACCTCGAGTTCCGCCTCGTGCGCGGAAGCGGGCCCGCCGCGATGACCGTGGACGTCCGGGCCGGCACCGGTCGATCGAACGCCGGCCGCTGGTTCCGGAACGACCCGACGTCGGAGTCGACCGTGCCGCATGAGTTCGGTCACCTGATCGGCCTGCAGGACGAATACCAGCAACGCCCCGGCGACTACGTCCGGATCACCGGGCATGAGCCGCCGGTCGGTGCGACGACCGGGCCGGCAGGCGTCGCTCCGGCGACGATCGCCGCGAACCTGCAGGCGGCTATGCTGGCGCGCAACGCCGCCAACGCCCGGACGGCGGCGGCGGGGGTGACGATGGGAGCGTTCGCACAGCGCGTCGTCGCGGCGTACGCCGCCCTGCCGCTCGGGGGCATCGCGCCGGCGCTGCCCGCAGTGCCCGCGTCCCCGGGCGTACCGGCGCTGCCGGCCCTGCCCGCCTACACGCTGACCACCGACCTGGTGACCGACCTGGACCGGTCGCTGCGCGGAACGGCCGATCGCTACGAGACGATCCAGGTCTTCACCTACACGAGCGGTTCGATCATGGGCGACCCCCGGCGGGCGCCGGACATCCACGACCACGGAGCCGAGCCCCGTCACATCGCCGAGTTCCTCGGAATCCTCGGTCGAACGCTCGGCGGCACGTTCCGGGGGGAGGAACGATGACCCTGCTCCGCTACATCCGTGCCGACGGACGACGCGTCCCGGCCGAGTACGAGACCGTGGAGGTCGACCGCGACGGCCGACTCGCGGGATGGCGGTCGGTCGCCCCCCTCGCCGTCGGTTCGTTCGAGGGCGAGGTCGCGGTCGACGAGGTCGACGCCCTGCGCGCACTCGTCGATCGTGCGCGGGCGATGCCCGAACCCGACGTCATGCGCCGACCCGGTGCGGCGAGCGAGACCCTGGAACTCGGCGACGGATTCGCCCTCGAGGTCGCGGGTCTCGACTCCGACGATGATCCGGTCTGGTCGGAGCTCGTCGCGCGCGGTCGCGACCTCCTCGCGCGGCAGACGGCGTTCCCCGTCGCGGCGATCGGGCTGGCCGCGGACGGCGGCCGCCTCGAACTCCTCGGCACGCACCCACTCGAGCTCGATCTCACGGATGCCGTCGTTTCGCGCTACGCCTGGATGCCCGACGGCGCGCTCGCGGGCGAGACGTCCGCTCCCCTCGAGGCCGGGAGCCGCGTGCACGCGGAGCCGGGATGGTCGCTCGACCTCCCTCCGGCTGCAGATGCGCTCCCGCCCGGTGCCGTGGTGCAGACCGTGGTTCGCTTCGTGATCGTCGCGGGGGGCGTCCCCGTGCCGGTCGAGGTCGACAGCGAATCGCCCTAGCGCCGTCGCCGGTCGACCGGATGAATCAGAGGTTCTGGCCGATGTCCCACAGCCGGTCGGGCCGGCCGTCGATCGCCTCGGAGACCGCGAGGGCCTGGTCGTCGGAGAGCGAGGCGACGTAGTCGACGACGCCGCGGCCCACGCCGAGTGTCCTCACCTCGGATGCATCCGGCACGGGCACGCCGGCGGGTCGCGTCGTCCGCAGCTGCGCGTACCCGTCCGTCGCGATCTCGACGAGCTCGCGGAGGCGCAGCGGCACCCGATCGCGGTCGTCCTCGTCGCGGAGCCATGCGGTGAGGCCCTTCACCGCGCGCGCGATCACGCGGCTGAGGCCGCGCTGGTACATCACGATGTCGGACCGGTCGAGGATGAAGTGCCGGTGCACGAACTTCAGGATCTCGACCTCGTGCCACGCACGCTCGTCGAGCGTCACGAGCCCGGCGCGGACGACGCCCTCGGGTGCCGGGACGACCGAGGACTGCAGGTGGTCGATCCACCGGTTCGTGAACGACGACAGCGCCCGCTCGGCCGCGATCGAGCCGTCGAACGGGCTGGCGAGCAGGCCGTCGACGAGATCGTCGGCGACCACGCCGACCGCGGCGCGGAACGCCTCGTCGCCGGCGATCCACGGGTCGGAGGTGTGGAGCTTGCGGCGCAGCGCCTCGAGCGCGCTGCCGGGCGGCGCACTGCGCCGGGCGAGTTCCTCGTCGTCGAGGTCGCGCAGCTGCAGGCCCGACTCGATCCAGCCCCGGAACTCGCGCGCGACGGCGCCCTGCCCGAGCAGGCCGGCGCGGTGGAAGTCGTCGACGTCGTGGATCGAGTACGCGATGTCGTCGGCGATGTCCATGATCGAGCACTCGAGCGACTGCCGGAACGGCGGATGACCGTCGCGCGCCTCGGACAGGTCGGCCGCGTCGATCCCGTACGCCGAGAACTTCAGCACCTCGACGCCGCGATCGGTGCGGCGGAACCCTCGCGGCAGCGGCCCGTCGCCGAGGGCCGCGACGTCGACGTGGCGGGTCCAGGGGTACTTCGCCACGGCGCTCCGCACGGCGGCCGTGAGGTTGAGCCCACGCGGCGCGACCTCGCTCACGTCGAGCGTCGTGATGATCCGGTAGGTCTGCGCGTTGCCCTCGAATCCGTCGGGCAGGCCCAGCGTGTCGCGCGCGAGGCGGTCGAGCACGCGTTCGCCGAGGTGCCCGAACGGCGGATGGCCGAGGTCGTGCGCGCTCGCCGCGGCCTGCACCACGACCGCGTCGCAGCCGTGCGCGAGCGCGAAGTCGCGCGTCGGCGACGCGGCATCCGTCATCTTCACCGAGATCGCACGCGCCACGGCCGTGACCTTGATCGAGTGCGTCAGCCGGTTGTGGATCAGCGGCCCCGCGCCCGGCTGCCCGATCACCTGGGTCACGGCCGAGAGCCGCGAGAAGTACGGCGAGAACCGGACCCGCTCGAGGTCGAGGCGGTACTGCGAGTGCTCGCCGACGACGTCCGCGCTGCTCCGGGGCTCGTGCGCGTGGCGCGCCGCGCGATCCATCGACGGGATCCCGGTCAGGAGAACAGCTCCTGGAGGCGCTGCACGCCCTCGAGGAGCGGTGCGTCGCCCAGCGCGTAGCTGAATCGGAGGAAGCCGCTCGGGCCGAACGCCTCGCCGGGGACCGCCGCGACCTCCGCGCGCTCGAGCATGAGGTCGGCGAGCTCGAGCGAGGTGGTCGGCGTCACGCCCGCCCACTCGCGGCCGAGCAGGCCCGAGACGTCGGGGTAGACGTAGAAGGCGCCCTCGGGCACCGGGACCGACATCCCGTCGATCTTCGACAGCTCGGCGACGATGGTGCGCCGGCGCCGATCGAACGCCCGGCGCATCTCCTCCACGGGCTCCTGCGGGCCGGTCAGCGCCGCGATCGCGGCGCGCTGCGAGATGTTCGACACGTTCGACGTGAGGTGCGACTGCAGGTTGGCGGCGCCCTTCATGACGTCGGCGGGGCCGACCATCCAGCCGAGGCGCCATCCCGTCATCGCGTACGTCTTCGCGACGCCGTTGACGAGGATCGCCTGCTCGGCCAGGCCCGGCACGGCCTCGACGATCGAGATCGCGCGCGGGGGCACCGCCTCGGGGTCCTCTGCGTACGTGAGGTTCTGGTAGATCTCGTCGGTCACCACCCAGATGCCGTGCTCGAGCGCCCACTCGCCGATCGCGGCGACCTGTTCGGGCGGGTACACCGCACCGGTCGGATTCGACGGCGACACGAACAGCAGCGCGCGCGTGCGCTCGGTGCGCGCGGCCTCGAGCTGCTCGACCGTGACGAGGTAGCCCTGCTCGGAGCCCGCGAACACGTCGACCTGCCGGCCGCCGGCGAGCTTGATCGCCTCGGGGTAGGTGGTCCAGTAGGGCGTCGGGACGAGGACCTCGTCGCCCTCGTCGAGCAGCACCTGGAAGGCCTGGTAGACGGCCTGCTTGCCGCCGTTGGTGATCACGACCTGGTTCGCGCCGGCGTCGAGCCCGGAGTCGCGCCGGGTCTTCTCGGCGACGGCGGCGCGCAGGTCGGGCAGGCCGGCCGCGGGCGTGTACCGGTGGTTGCGCGGGTCGCGGACCGCCTCGAGCGCGGCCTCGACGATGTGCGGCGGCGTCGGGAAGTCGGGTTCGCCCGCCGCGTAGGAGATCACGGGCCGTCCCTCGGCCTGGAGGGCCTTGGCCTTGGCATCGACCTTGAGGGTCGCGGACTCGGCGATGGCGGAGATGCGGGCGGAGAGACGGCGCTGATCGGTCACGCCCCAAGCCTACGGCGCGGGCCCGCGCACGTCAGCGGGGGAGCGGATGCTCGCGGACGCGCGTCCGGACGGATCGTCCGGATGCCGCCGATCGTCCGGCCCGGTGGCCGTGGGTCGACCGCGGCGTCACGACGCGAGGCACGGAAGGGACGCCGCGGCGGTGTTCCCCCGAGCCGCGGCGTCCGGCGCCTGCCCCCACAGGCGCGCTCCCCGAAACCTGTCCGCACCCGCCGGAGCGGCTGCACCTGCAACGATACGCCGGTCCCGCGCGGAACGCTCGGGACGTACGTCCCGTGTCCGCCGGGTGCCGTTCGGCCACGGTTTGGCGCACCTTCCCGCGTCGCATACACTTGGTGAGGTTGTTGAAGTCAGCCAAGATCGAACGCGCCTTCGCAGCGGGTGAACCGCCCGTCGCGAACGCAGGTCGAGGCGGCTTCGACCCGAGGTGATCCGGCCAGCCGGGTCGCTTAGGGCGGTGGCTCAATTGGTAGAGCAGCGGTCTCCAAAACCGCAGGTTGCAGGTTCGAGTCCTGTCCGCCCTGCGAGCCGGCCGGCGATGGCCGGCCCATGAAAGGTGTACGAGGTGGCCCGGAAAGTACTCGACGAACCCAGCGAGGATGTCGTCGCCAATGCCAGGCGCGAGAGCGCGGCGCGGCGCAACCCCTTCGCACGGATCGCCCTGTTCATCCGACAGGTCATCGGCGAACTGAAGAAGGTCGTCACCCCGACGCGCAAGGAGCTCGCGAGCTTCACCGCGGTGGTGCTGGTCTTCGTGGCCATCATGATGGCGATCGTCTGGGCGCTCGACCAGGTCTTCTCATGGCTGGTCGTATTCGTCTTCGGAACGCCGGGGGTCTGATCGGGCCGTCGGCCCGACACCTGCCCGCCGGAACCCGGCGGCACGGCAGAAAGAAGGATTGAGGAAGTGTCGAAGAACGAGCGACAGGACGTCGACTGGGCGACCGCCGCCGAGCAGTCCTCCGAAGAGGACGAGGCGCAGGAGGGCAACTCGCTCGAGCGCGACGAGGACTCCGTCGAGCCGGCCGAGCACCGTGCCGTCCACGTGGTCGATGACGAGGGCAACGACGTCGACCTCGACGCCGTCCTCGACGCGATCGCCGAGGCGAGCGACCCCGAGGCCGACGCGGTCGTCGACGACGCCCTCGACGTCGACTCCGTCGACGAGGCCGAGGCGGCCTTCGAGGCCGTCACCGAGGAGGACGAGGACCACGACCCGTACGAGGCGTTCCGCAACGAGCTGCGCTTCCTTCCGGGCAAGTGGTACGTCGTGCACTCCTACGCGGGTTTCGAGCGCCGCGTGAAGGCGAACGTCGAGCAGCGCCGCGAGACCATGGCGATGGCCGACTACATCCACCAGGTCGAGGTGCCGATGGAGGATGTCGTCGAGATCAAGAACGGCCAGCGCAAGATGGTCACGCGCGTGCGCGTGCCCGGCTACGTGCTCGTCCGCATGGAGCTCAACGAGGAGAGCTGGTCGGTCATCCGCCACACTCCGGGCGTCACCGGATTCGTGGGCAACGCCCACAACCCGACCCCCCTCCGCTTCGAGGAGGCCTTCAACATGCTGAAGAGCCTCGTCGACATCAAGGACGTCGCGCCCGCCAAGGGTGCGAAGGGTGCCGCCAGCGGCGGCGCCGCGCGCCAGATCCCCGCCGAGGTCGACTTCGAGGTCGGCGAGACCATCACGATCAAGGACGGCTCGTTCGCGGGCCTGCCCGGCACGATCAGCGAGATCAAGCCCGAGAGCGGCAAGCTCACGGTCCTCGTCTCGCTCTTCGAGCGCGAGACCCCGGTCGAGCTCAGCTTCGACCAGGTCACCAAGCTCTAGGGGCTTTCAGGGCCCCCGCAGCAACCCTCCGGTATCATCGGAGGGTTGTGCTGCGTCACGGACACACCGCACACCGACCACCGCGACCGGAACCGCCGGCATCGCGGGAGAGTGCCCCGCTCGGGGCGTTCGAACAGAAAGAGAGAAATCATGGCACCGAAGAAGAAGGTCACTGGTCTGATCAAGCTTCAGATCAAGGCCGGCGCCGCCAACCCGGCCCCGCCGATCGGCCCGGCCCTGGGTCAGCACGGCGTGAACATCATGGAGTTCTGCAAGGCCTACAACGCGGCCACCGAGGCTCAGCGGGGCAACGTCATCCCCGTCGAGATCACGGTCTACGAGGACCGCTCGTTCACCTTCATCCTGAAGACCCCGCCCGCCGCCGAGCTCATCAAGAAGGCCGCCGGCGTCCCCAAGGGCTCGGGCGTCCCGCACACCACCAAGGTCGGCAAGATCACGCCCGCCCAGGTCCGCGAGATCGCCGAGACGAAGATGGCCGACCTCAACGCCAACGACCTCGACGCCGCGTCGAAGATCATCGCGGGCACCGCTCGCTCGATGGGCATCACGGTCGAATAAGGCCTTCCCACGGCTCGCCCCGCCGCCTCGTGCACCGGGTCCGACCGTGACGGATGCCGCGCGGCATCCGTTCACCAGAACTCTCATTCGTGGCAGCGCCCGCCAGGCGCGATGACCACACTCTCGCAAGGAGAACCAACATGGCACAGAAGTCCAAGGCCTACCGGGCCGCGGCCGAGAAGATCGAGGCCGGCAAGTACTACACCCCGACCGACGCCGTCGCGCTCGCGAAGGCGACCGGCTCGGCGAAGTTCGACTCGACCGTCGAGGTCGCGCTGAAGCTCGGCGTCGACCCGCGCAAGGCCGACCAGATGGTGCGCGGCACCGTCATCCTCCCGCACGGCACCGGCAAGACCGCCCGCGTCATCGTGTTCGCGACCGGCGCGGCCGCCGAGGCCGCCATCGCCGCGGGCGCCGACGAGGTCGGCGGCGCCGAGCTCATCGAGAAGGTCTCCGGCGGCTACACCGCGTTCGACGCGGCCGTCGCCACCCCCGAGCTCATGGGCCAGGTCGGCCGTCTCGGCAAGGTCCTCGGCCCGCGCGGCCTCATGCCGAACCCCAAGACCGGCACCGTGACCCCCAACCCGGCCAAGGCCGTCGAGGACATCAAGGGCGGCAAGATCGAGTTCCGCGTCGACAAGCACGCCAACGTGCACTTCGTCGTCGGCAAGGCCTCGTTCACGCAGGAGCAGCTGAACGACAACATCTCCGCCGCGCTCGAGGAGGTCGTGCGCCTCAAGCCGTCGAGCGCCAAGGGCCGCTACATCCAGAAGGGCGCCGTGTCGACCACGTTCGGCCCCGGCATCCCGCTGGACGTCAACGCCATCTGAGTCGCCTGACTCGTCACGAGGGGCCCGCCGGTACGCCGGCGGGCCCCTCGTCGTTCGCCCGGGCTTCCTTGCGGCCGCCACGAGTGCGGCGCTAGCTTGTGGCTCGGCGGTCGCATCGGACCGGACGGCTCACGGGGTCGGCCGCGAAGGAGCACGATGACGTCGCCGAGCGCGCTCGAGGCAGGCCGGATCGCGGCCCGGGAGTCGCGCTGGGCGGATGCGGTCGAGTACCTCGCGCGGGCCGACGCGAGCGGTGAGCTCGCGGCATCCGACCTCGAGCTCCTCTCGACCGCGGCGATCCTCCGCGGCGACCGGAGTTCGGCGTTCGACGCCGGGGGCCGCGCGTACGCCGGGTACCTCGAGGCGTCCGACGGTGCGTCGGCGGCGAGGTGGGCGGGCTGGATGGCGCTCGAACTCGTCGAGGTCGGCGACCTCTCCGCATCGCTCGCCTGGTCCGCGCGGGCGATGCAGATCGCCGCCGGGAGTGATGATCCGCTGCTGTCCGCGACCGTGCGACTCGGACCGGCCGTGGCCCAACTCGGCAGCGGCGACCTGGCGGAGGGTCGCCGCATGGGCGAGGAGATCCTCGGGATCGCCGAGCGCCACGGGGATGACGCGCTCATCGCGATGGCCTCGCTGGTGCTCGCGAAGGCGCTCGTCGCCGTGGGCGACCTCCCCGAGGCGCTCGCGCTCCACGACCGCACGATGGCCGTGATCGAGGCCGGTGGGCTCGGACCGTTCCAGACCGGCGATCTGCTGTGCGCCATGGTCTCCGACGCGATCATGGCGAGCGACCTCGATCGGGCGACCGCGTGGGTCGCGCTCCTCGACCACTGGTGCCGCGCCCAGCCCTCGCTCATCACCTTCAGCGGCCAGCGCTCGGCGCTGCTGGCGCAGGTGCAGGTCATCCGAGGCGAGTGGGACGCGGCGGTGGCGTCCGCGGAGTCCGCGATGACGCGGTTCCGCGCGGGCGACTTCCGGGCGGCGCACGGCGCGCCGTACGCGCAGGGCGAGGTGCAGCGGCTCCGAGGCGCCTTCCACTCGGCCGCGGAGTCCTACCGGCTGGCGGGGGAGTCCGGCTGGGAGCCGCAGCCCGGCTCGGCGCTGCTCCTGCTCGCCATGGGACGGATCGGGAAGGCGCGGACCGAGGTCCGTCGGACGTTGGCGGGGAATGTGCCGTTCATGCGCCGATTCGTGCTCCCGGCCGCGGTCGAGATCGAGTCCGCGGCCGGCGACCTCGATGCCGCAGGCCGGGCACTCGAGGAACTCCGAGGCTGGGCCGACGCGATGCGGACGCCGCTGTTCGACGCGATCGTCGCCCTGGCCGGCGCACGCGTGCGGTTCGCGGAAGGCGACGCCGTCGCCGCCCTCGCCGAAGCCGGGCGGGCGGCGGGCGGCTTCCTGGAGGCAGGTGCGCCGTA
>NZ_SDPL01000550.1 GCF_004135055.1 Agromyces binzhouensis
GCGCTCTGTGGTCCGGCCTCGGCGTCCCGGGGAGCCCCGGCCGGGAAGATCGTTGCGGGCGGCGAGTCCCAGGAACTCGACGCGGTGGTGTCCGGCGCCGCCGCCCTGGTGAACCCCTCCGCGCGCGAGGGGTTCGGGCTCGTCGTCGCCGAAGCGGCCGCCCTCGGGGTGCCCTCGGTGGTCGTCGCGGGCGACGACAACGCGTCGGTCGAGCTCGTGCGGCGGGGCGTCAACGGGGCGGTGGCGACGGATGCCACGGCCGAGGCCCTCGGGGCGGCCATCCGCGACGTCGTCGACGCCGGCGAGGAGCTGCGCCGGTCCACGGCCGAGTGGTTCGCGCGGGAGCGCGAGACCCGGAACCTCGCCGGTTCGGTCGACGAGCTCCTGCGACGGGCCGAGCGACTGCGCCGGTGACCGCTCAGCCCGCGAGCGCGCGCTCGAACGACTCGAGCGTTCCGCGGGCCGTGCGCTCCCACGAGAAGCGCGCCGCACGCTCGAGGCCGGCACGAGACATCCGCTCGCGCTCGAT
Organism: Agromyces binzhouensis; assembly: GCF_004135055.1. GTDB lineage: Bacteria > Actinomycetota > Actinomycetes > Actinomycetales > Microbacteriaceae > Agromyces > Agromyces binzhouensis. The sequence goes on from NZ_SDPL01000550.1 coordinate 530, forward strand.
CGGATCCGACAGCAGCGAGTCGATCGCTCGCGAGAGCGCGAGGTGATCGTCGGGATCCACCCACCGCGCCGCGTCCCCGCCGACCTCGCGCAGGACGGGCAGGTCGGACGCCACGACCGGGACACCGCGCGCCATGGCCTCGATGAGCGGGAGTCCGAAGCCCTCGAACCGGGTCGGGAACGCGAACAGGGCCGCCTCGGCGTAGAGGCGTTCCAGCTCGGCGGGGGCCACCCACCGCTCGAGCCGCACGCGCTCGTCGAGCCCGAGCCGTCGCACCTCCGGGGCGAGCGGGTCGGCGTCGTGGCTGCCCGTCACGACCACGCGCGGACGCCGCTCGGCGGGCACGAGCGCGACCGCCTCGAGCAGTGCGATGAAGTTCTTGTGCGGCATGCGGTTGCCGATGGCGAGCACGAGGTCGTCCGACCGATGCACGTCGGCGGCCGCCCCGGTCGTCGCGCCGGCCGCGCCGCCGGCGAGCGGGACCACGTCGATCCGGGTCCGATCGAGGCCGAGCAGGTCGGCGAGGTCGCGCGCGGTCGACTCGCTCACGGTCAGCACGCGGCGTGCGGCGCGCGCGGCGCCGCGGATCATCCAGCGCAGCACCGGTGCGTACGGACCGGGCACGTACTCCGGATGCCGGAAGGGGAGCAGGTCGTGGACCGTGAGGACCACGGGGGTCCGGGATCGGAGGGGGCCGAGGTTCGCGGGTGCGTGGACGAGGTCGGCGTCGATCCGGGCGGCATGGCGCGACACGTCGAGCACCTCCCCGCGCGCCCACGCGACGCGGTCCTCGCCCGAGCGGCCGGAGGCGACGAGCTCGCCGGGGAACCACGGCGCCCCGGCCGCTGCGAGCTCGGTCGAGGCCAGGCCCACGAACTCGAGGTCGGGCCTGAGCGAGCCCAGTCGCGGGTACAGTTCGCGCACGTACGACTCCATCCCGCCCTTCCGGCCGGTGTGGAAGAGCAGGTCGACGAGGATCCGCGTCACGATGCGTCGCCGCCCGCCTGCTCGCCGCGGGCATGCCGTGCGGCGCCGGTTGCGGCCGCGCCGCCGGGGCCAGCGGCATCCGTTCCGGAC
>NZ_SDPL01000551.1 GCF_004135055.1 Agromyces binzhouensis
TCGCCGCCGCGCTCGCCGCCGAGGCCGGAGACCGCGAGGCCGGGGCGCCCCTGGCGCCCGAGCGCGACGCGATCGTCATGCTCAAGGCCGAGCACGTCGACGTGGTCGCCGTCGGCGACGTCTCCGTGGAGCCGTGGGACGACGACGCACTCGCGCCGCGGCGGCGCGTCGCCCAGTGGGCGGATCCCGAGCACCTCCGCTACGTGAAGATGGTCACCGACGGCGGGATCCTCACCGGCTTCGCGAGCGTCGGCATGCCGCGGACGGCGGCCGAACTGACGCTGCTCTTCGAGCGTCGCGCCGAATTGCCCGCGGACCGGTCGCTGCTGCTCCGGTTCGACGGCCCCGACGACGACCCGTCGGCGAACGCCGACGCATTCGCGCCCGAGACGACGGTGTGCTGGTGCAACGGCGTCACCGTCGGGCGGATCGAGGAGTCGGCGGCGTGCGGGAACGCGACGGTCGAATGCGTCGGGCGCGACACGCGGGCCGGCACGGGCTGCGGCGGATGCCGCGGGCGCATCGCCGAGGTCCTCTCCCGCGCCGCCGAGGCGGACGGGACGCCCAGCCTCACCGCGTGACCTGGCACGCGACGTCGGGGACGCCGGCGTCCGTCGTCGCGTCGGGATCGGCTCAGGCGTGCTCGCGCTGCTCCTGCTCGACGGCCGCGTACCGGTCGAGGACGAGGTCGACGAGCGCGGGCGGCGGCGGCGCCGCCGGCACCAGCAGGGGGTCGGCGATCGCGTCGGCGCCCGCGGCGACGGCCTGGTCGTAGAACGTGCCGGGAGCGAGCAGGTACGGTCCGACGATGATCCGAGACCCGGGGTGCACCTCGCGGATCATCTCGATCGCGTCGGGGAGGCGCGGGATGGCGGCCGCGATGAACCCGACGGTGACCGACCGGCCGAGGCGCTGCCCCAGCCGCCGCGCGGTCTCGAAGCACTCGCGGACGGCGCGCGGGTCGTTCGATCCCGCGGCGGCGAGGAGCACCGTGTCGCCGTCGCCCAGGCCCGCGTCGAGCAACCGCTCGGCGAGCACGTCGACGAGGCGCTCGTCCGGGCCGAGCTCGGCGGCGAGGCGCGCCGAACCGCCGATGCGGTCGAGGCCCAGCGACAGTCCGGTGCGCACGTGGAACCCGGCGGACAGGACGAGCGGCACGATGACCGCATCGGGCTCGGCCGCGGCCTCGAGCGCGGCGCCGATGTCGGCGTTGCTCGCGTCGACGAAGGTGATCGACACGTCGAGGTCGGGGCGGGCGGATGCGACGCCGTCGATCAGCCGGATGACCGCCTCGCGGTTGGCCGTCGAGGGGGTGCCGTGGGTGACGGCGACGAGGCGGAGCGGCGGGCGACGGACCGGCTGGGACGCGTCTCCGGCATCGCTCGTCCGACCCATCTCATGCCCGCACTTTCCGGCGGAATCCGGTCTCACCCGCCGATCCGACGGTATTCAGGACGTGTTTCGCCGAGCACACCCACGTGTTTCCGGCGCGTGAAGAGTCCCTCACGCCGCGCGCGACGGGACCGCGGCTCAGCGGGCGTCCGGCTGGTCGGCCGGGCCGTCGCCGAGCAGCTCGGGGCGCACGCGACGCGTGCGCTCGAC
>NZ_SDPL01000552.1 GCF_004135055.1 Agromyces binzhouensis
GCCACGCCGGTGGGGCGCTCGCGACGACCGTCGTGGTGGGAGCTGCGGCCTTCGCGGGCTACTCCGCGTGGGCGGCGGTCTCCGGATGGCGCAGGGCTCGGGCCTCGCACCCGGTCGCGGGCCGCGGGGTCGTCGCCGCGCGACTCCGCAGTGCGGATGCCGCGGGCATGGCGGTCATGGCGCTCGCGATGGCGGCGATGCCGTTCGCATGAGGGGTGCCGGCTCGGCGGTCGTCCGGCGGTTCCCGGCGGCGGCTCTTCGGTGCCGTGGCGGCTCGGCGCGTCTGTTGCGGTCGGATCGACGGTGGTCCGGTCAGCGCGGCCTGGCGGTCGACGCGGTTCCGAGGAGTCGCGCGATCAACGCCCGCACGCCGCCGTCGGCGCGTGGTGCGTGGTCGGGCCTGGGTTCGTCGTGGAGGTGCACGGGGCCCATGAAGGCCATCGCCCCCGACCATCCGGGGTCGGCCCACGGGTCGGCCCCGCCGTGCTGGTGCGTCCGGGGGATGCTCGTCGCAGCGTTCATGATGTCCTCCTCGACATGTCGCCGTCGACCTGCGGATCGCGCCGACGCTGCCCGACCATTCTCCTCCTCCCGACGTGCGTCCGGGTGGGGGATCGCTCGGAGCGCAGCATCCGGGCGGCGAGGCGGTCGTGCTGAGGTCGCGCGCGGGGCCTTGCCGGGTGTCGGCCGGTCCGGCGAGCATGGGGCGCATGGATGCCACACCCGGGCCGCGGCGCACCCCGACCGACCCACCCGAGGCGATCTCGCCGAAGCGGTTCCACGACGCCGAGGGCGTCGACGACTGGCGGGTGCTCTACTGGGGCGCGCACGCCTTCTTCCGGGCGCCGACGTACTCGGCGGGCGCCGCGTTCGTCGCCGCGATCACGTCGCGCGATGAGGTCGCCGGGCACGAACCCGACATCGACCTGCGCCACGAGGGCGTCGCCGTGAAGCTGATCAGCCGCGACGTCCGCGACCTCAGCACCCGCGACGTCGAGGTCGCCCGGCTGATCTCGGCCGTCGCGCGCGAGCACGGCCTGGTCGCGGATGCCTCGGCGCTGCAGGTCGTGCAGACCGCGGTCGCGTCGCCCGAGGGGGCCGACGTGACGCCGTTCTGGTCCATTGTGCTCGGCTACGTCCGTCCGAACCGGACGCACCTCGTGGACCCGTTGCGGCGGGGCTCGTCGGTGTTCCTGCAGCCGACCGACGCCGTGGGCCCGCAGCGCGGGCGCATGCACGTCGACGTGTGCGTGCCGCACGACCAGGTGCACGCGCGCATCGAGGCGGCGCTCGCCGCGGGCGGGCGGATCGTCGACGACTCGTTCGCGCCCGAGTGGTGGACCCTCGCCGACGCCGAGAACCACAAGGTCGACGTCACGACATGGTGGGGCCGCGAGTCGACGCGACTCGACGAGAGGCGGCCGGCCGACTGAGCCCGGCTACGCCTCGTCGCGCAGCGCGCTGACGCGCGACCGATCGCGATCGTGGTACATCGCGCCGACGCGGCGCCGGGCAACGTCGCCGAGCAGGTCGGCCGAGCAGCAGGCGCGCTCCGCGGCCGTTCCCAGTGCGGCGACCGCCTCGTCGATCCGCGTGG
>NZ_SDPL01000553.1 GCF_004135055.1 Agromyces binzhouensis
CGCCGCGCACTCCGACGGCACGCGCCGCGCCGCGGTGCTCGTGATGTCGGGCCTGGGCCTCGTCGGCGCGGCGTCGGGCATCGGCGTCGTCGTCAACGCGCTGCTCGCCGAGCTCTCCTCACCGCTCGCCTCGTCGGGCGATCGCGCGCTGCTGCTCGGCGGCCTCAGCGCGATCGTGGTCGGCGGACCGATCTGGTGGCTGAACTGGCGCCCGACGCGCCGGCCCGACCCGGCCGAGGCCGTCGACGTGGGGCGGCGGGTCTACCTGGTCGCCGTGTTCGGCGCGAGCGCCGTGGTCGCGGTCATCACGCTCCTCGTCGTGGGCTACCGCGTGTTCGAGTTCGTGCTGGATCCCGGGACCGGCTTCGCGCTGGTCGACCGGATCCGTGCGCCGCTCGGCCTGCTCGTGGCCACCGCACTGGTGTTCGCCTACCACTTCGCCGTCTGGCGTCGGGACCGCGCGATGATCTCGGAGACCGGCGTCTCGCCCGCGCGCCGCATCGGGCGCATCGTGCTCGTCGCCTCGGGCGACACGGAGGCCGCGGAGCGCGCGATCGCGGCGGCGACGGGTGCCCGCGTGGTCGTGTGGCGACGTCGCCGCGCCGACGGCGACCACGAGGACGGCGCCGATCTTGAGGCGTCGGGGCCGGATGCCGCGGTCGTGGTCGCCGCACTCGAGGGCGTGACCGCGGATCGCGTGCTGGTGCTCGTCGGGCCCGGCGACCGGGTCGAGGCGGTCCCGCTCGCGGACTGAGCCCACGCGGGCGTGCGCCGGCGTGGGCTCACGCCCAGCGGCGCACCGCCCACCGCTCCAGCAGTCCGACGAGCGCGTCGCTCAGCTTGCCGAGCACCGCGAGCAGGATGATCGCGAGGAAGATCCGGTCGATGCGGCCCGTGTTGCCCGAGTCGCTGAGGAGGAACCCGAGGCCCATCGACGAGGCGATGAGCTCCGCGGCGACGAGGAAGAGCCAGGCCTGCGCGAGCGCGAGGCGGAGCGCCGCGATCACCGACGGCACGACCGCGGGCAGCTGCACGGTCGCGAACAGGGTCGCGCCGCGCAGGCCGAAGGCACGGCCCGCCTCGAGGAGACGGCGGTCGACGTGCCTGAGGGATGCGGCGACGATGGTGTAGACGGGGAAGAACGCCCCGATCGAGATGAGGATGACCTTCGAGTCCTCGCCGATGCCGAACCACAGGATGAGCAGCGGCACCCAGGCGAGCGACGGAACCGCGCGCACCGCGCCGAGCGTCGGCGAGAACAGCACGTCGCCGAAGCGCGAGAGCCCGACGACGGCGCCCGCGAGCAGGCCGAACAGTGCGCCGAACGCGAAGCCGATGAACACGCGCTGCGTCGAGATCGCGACGTAGAGGCCGAGCAGGCCGCGCTCGGCGAGGTCGATCGCGGCGAGCCACACCATCTCGGGGCTCGGCAGCTGCGACACGGGAACCGCGCCCGTGGTCGAGACGACCTGCCACGCGGCGAGCAGCGCGAGCGGGATGAGCGCCCCGCCGACGATCCGGAACCAGCGTCGCGAGGTGAGCGGGCGCCGGTCGCCCCCGTCGCCCCGACCGGAACGGCCCGGGCGCGTCGGG
>NZ_SDPL01000554.1 GCF_004135055.1 Agromyces binzhouensis
CGCGGTCGCGACGGCTGCGGCCGCGAGCGCGCGCCCGACGCCCCGACGCCGGAACGCCCGAGGCACCACGAAGCAGGTGACCGCCCAGATGGAGGCGTCATCGAAGTCGGCGTCGGGGGAGGCCGACGCGACCGGGCTGTGCCGGAGTCGCTCGAGGCCGCTGCGGGGCTCGACCGCGCACCAGCCGACCGGGGTCTCGCCGTCGTAGGCGATGATGCCCGGGCCGGTGCCGGGCGCTGCGAGCTGCTCGCGCAACCGCTCCCGGAGCTCCTCACGGCTCGCCGACTCCCACTCGGCGCCCCGGAGCTTGTACCACTGGCACCAACAGGTCGCCGGGTCGCCGCGCGTGCCGAACACGGCCTCGACGTCGGCGAACGGCACCGACGTCGCGCTGACCACGCGAAGCGTCGCTCCGCCCTCGTCGTCGGGGGCGGCGTCGGCAGGTGGATCGGCGTCGATCATGCACGCGACGCTAACGCGTGCCGGCGACATCCGTCGACGCCCGGCTCGGCTCGAGACGCAGCGCGCGGAGATCCTGCGCGAGGGCGCGGAGATCGTCCGGATCCGCCGTGAACGCCTCGCCGAGCGCCGCCTTCCCGAGCATCGCGGCGGCCCGCGGGTGGTGCCGCTGGTAGTCGGCGAGGAGGTCCGTGCGCGCCTCCTCGTCGAGGTCGACCGCGCGCGCCGCGAACCGCTGGGACCGCCAGTCGACCCGCACGTCGGGGTGCGCGAGCGCGTTGCGGTACCAGTCCGTCTTCGGTCCGCGACTGGCGACGACCCAGAGCGTCGGGGGAGCGCTCGGCGTGGAGCCGGCGCCGCGCTCGACCACTTCGAGCACCGTGCGACGTGCGATCCCGCTCGTGCGGCCGACCGCGGTGAGCATCAGGAACCGGCCGCCCATGAGCCAGCCGAGGCGAGCGCGGTAGAGCGCGGAGGGTGCGTGGTAGAACCAGGCGAGCAGGGGTCCGGGCTTCTTCATCGCCATACGGCCACACTAGGCGCGGTCGGCCGGGCGATCCGGATGTCCCGCAGCGGCGGGCCGCGAATCGATCGTGCAGCGAGGTGATAGTGAAGTACCATCACGGTATGGATGCTCCCGTCACCATCCTCGACCGACTCCTCGAGATCAGCGACCTGTTCCAGCGCGACCTCGCCCGCGAGTTCGCGGGCACGTCGCTCACTCCCGCGCGGACGCGCGTGCTCTGGGACCTCGTGCACACGGGCCCCTCGACGCAGCATGCGCTCGCGACCCGGCTCGAGGTGAGCCCTCGCAACGTCACCGGCCTGGTCGACGCGCTCGAGGCATCCGGATACGTCCGACGCGAGCCGCACCCCGACGACCGGCGCGCCGTGCTCGTCACGCTCACGCCATCCGCCGCCGAGCTCATGCACGAGATGCAGCGCGACCACGCCGAGCTCTCCGACGCGCTGCTCGGCGTCGTCGCCCCCGCCGACCGCGATGCGTTCCTCCGCGGGGTCGGCGCGGTCGCCGACCGGCTTCGCGACCTCGTCGAGACCGCGGAGGCCGGCCGTGCCGCGGCCCGCGCGGGAGTCGAGCGATGAGCGTCGACGTCGATCGCGCACCCGCGGC
>NZ_SDPL01000555.1 GCF_004135055.1 Agromyces binzhouensis
AGTCCGCCGTCGACGCGGGCAGCCAGGCCGTCGGCGACGAGCCCGTCGACGGCCCGCGTCAGCCGGTCCCGGTCCGAGACGACACGGCCGAGCTCGTCCTCGGGGACCGGGCGGTGGGCGGCGCGCAGCTCGCGCATGATGAGCCCTCGCGCTTCGCGGTCGCTGCCGGCGAAACGGGCCTGCCGTGCGCGTCGTGGTCCGTCGTAGGCGGGGTAGCGCGCGGCTCGCCACGCGCAGACCGGAGCGATCGGGCAGTCGTCGCAGCGCGGGGCCCGTGCGGTGCACACGGTGGCTCCGAGCTCCATGGCGCCAGCGTTGAACACCCGTGCCGCTGCGGGGTCGTCGGGCAGGAGCGCGTCCATCGCGTCGAGGTCGCGCCTGGTCGCCGGCGGTCCGGCCTCGGCGGCGCCGTCGACGGCGCGGGCGATCACCCGGCGCGTGTTCGTGTCGACGACGGGGTGCCGCTCGCCGAACGCGAAGGCCGCGATCGCGCGCGCCGTGTACGGCCCGATGCCCTGCAGGGCGAGGAGCGCATCGAGCTCCCGCGGCACGTCGCCGTCGTGGCGCTCCACGATCTCGGTGGCGGCGCGGTGCAGCCACAGTGCGCGGCGCGGGTATCCGAGCCGATCCCACATGCGCACGGCCTCGGCCGGAGGTGCGGCTGCGAGGTCCGCGGGCGTCGGCCAGCGACGCATCCACTCCTCCCAGCGCGGCTGCACGCGCGCGACCTGGGTCTGCTGCAGCATGAACTCGCTGACGAGCACCGCCCACGGCGAGACGTCCGCGGCGCGCCAGGGCAGCGGCCGGGCGGCCGTGGCGAACCACCGGTTCACCGCCTCGGCGATCGCGTCGGCGGGCGCGTCGTCCGCGGGTCGGGCGAGGGTCGGCATCCGTCCAGCGTACGGCGGCCGGTCGGTCGACGCGGCCGAGGCGGGAGACGTACGCTCGGAGCATGCGCCTGGTCACCACGCCCCGGGTGGCGTTCCTCCGCGAGGTCGCCGACGAGTTCCTCGCCCGCACGGGCCGGGGGCGGGTGATCGTCGCGATCGACGGCCCCCTCCGGAGCGGCAAGACCGAGCTCGGCGACGACCTCGCCGACGTCCTGAGGGAGCGCGACCTCGCGGTGTTCCGGGCGAGCGCGGAGGACTTCCACCGGTCGCGCGAGGCCCAGGCGGAGTACGGGCCGGACACGCCCGAGCGCTACTGGCGATACGGCATCGACGAGTCGCTCCTGCAGCGCACGCTCGTCGAGCCGTTCCGCATGGCCGGGTCGACGGCGTTCGTCACACGCGGCTTCGATCTCGCGCGGGATGCCTGGGTCGAGCCGAAGTGGCGCAGTGGACCCGCCGACGCGATCCTCGTCCTCGACGGTCGTTTCCTGCTTCGCGAGCGCCTGCACGACGAGTGGGACGTCGCGATCGCGATCGACGGCGAGCCCGCGGACGCCGCGGACCGCATCGCGTACGCGTCGAGCGATCCGAGGGCGGTCGCGTCCATCGTCATCGACCTCGCCGACCCCGCGCATCCGCGCCGCGGTGCGGCGGGTGGCGCCGGCGACGAGGACGGCCCGGCCGACGAGGCGTGGGCG
>NZ_SDPL01000556.1 GCF_004135055.1 Agromyces binzhouensis
CGCCGCCCTCGCCGGGCCCGGGCAGCGTGCCGCCCGCCGCCCGGTCCCCGGCCGACTGGTCGGTCGGGGGCTCGGGCAGCTCGCCGTCGAACGTCACGTTCGTGAGGGCGAGCGTGGCGGATGTCGCGGCCACGCCGTCGACGCCCTCGACCGTGTCGAGCGCGGAGGCGTCGAACGTCGACGTCCCGGGGTCGACGGTCAGGCGCGAGTTGCTGAGCGTGGTGCCGTCGTCGGTGGTCTCGCCGTCCGCCGCCCCGAACTCGAACCGGACGCCGGGCCCACCTCCCTCGCCCTCCTCGGGCGGGCCCGCAGCCTGCGAGATCGCGAGGTCGGTGCCGACCCCGTAGACCGACTCGAGCACGGCGGCCTGCGCATCGCGCACGCCCGCCGAGACGGCGTCGACGATCATGACCAGCGCGATGGCGAGCGCCATCCCCACTGCAATGATCGCCGTCTGCCTGCGGCGCCCGGCGAGTTCGCGCCGGAGGTAGGTGAAGAACATGCGGGTCCTCATCTGGTCGTCCGGCCCGCGGCGATCGCGGGCCCGACTCGGACGCTACGAACGCGGGCTGTGCCGCACCGTTGTCGCAGCTATGGATCGCGTATGAGCGAGGGATGCGGCGGTTCATCGCGAGGTCACAGGCCGCATCCGCTCGGGTCATAGGAAGTCCACAGGAATTGCCGCATACTCGGAAGGCATGAGCATGGAGACCGGCACCGGGACCGCGCACCGACCGCAGATCGGGAAGGCGGACGGCAGCCCCGTGCGCGTCCTCGTCGTCGACGACGAGAACTCGCTCACCGACCTCCTGAAGATGGCGCTCCGCTACGAGGGCTGGGAGGTGCGCACCGCGTCGGACGGCCTCGGCGCCGTGCGGGCCGCGCGGGAGTTCCGCCCCGACGCGATCGTGCTCGACATCATGCTCCCCGACATCGACGGGCTCGAGGTGCTGCAGCGCGTGCGCGCCGACGGCACCGAGACGCCCGTGCTGTTCCTCACCGCCAAGGACTCGCTCGACGACCGCATCGCGGGGCTCACCGCCGGCGGCGACGACTACGTCACGAAGCCGTTCAGCCTCGAGGAGGTCGTGGCGCGGCTGCGCGGCCTCATCCGGCGATCGACACTGACGCTCGCCCAGGCGAAGGATCCGGTGCTGCGCGTCGGGGACCTCTCGCTCGACGAGGACTCGTACGAGGTCGAGCGCGGCGGCACGGCGATCGAGCTCACGGCGACCGAGTTCGAGCTGTTGCGCTTCCTCATGCGGAACCCTCGCCGCGTGCTCTCGAAGGCGCAGATCCTCGACCGGGTCTGGAACTACGACTTCGGCGGCAAGGAGTCCGTCGTCGAGCTGTACATCTCCTACCTGCGGAAGAAGATCGACGCGGGTCGCGACCCCATGATCCACACGGTCCGCGGTGCGGGCTACATGCTGAAGGCGGCGGGATGACGCACCCGGGCGAACCGGGATACGCGTCGGCCGCACGGCGTGCCGCCTCCGAGCGCACGCGGTCGACTGACGACGCCGGCGGCACCGGCGACGGATCCGCCGTGCGCCGTCGACGGGCGCCGCAGACGCTGCGGCG
>NZ_SDPL01000557.1 GCF_004135055.1 Agromyces binzhouensis
GCGGGTGCGGCCGTGGGCGACGCGACCGCGACCGTCGACCCCGCGGCATCCGCCGACCGGCCCGCCGACCTGCCGGACCGGCCGTACCACCTGCCGTCGTCCTCGACGCTCGCAGCGGGCGCACCCGCCAAGACCCGCTCCGCCGTGAACGACGAGGTCGTGCGGCAGATCACGGGCGTGCTCGAGCAGTTCGGCGTCGACGCGAAGGTCACGGGCTTCTCCCGCGGCCCGACGGTGACGCAGTACGAGATCGAGCTCGGGCCGGGCGTGAAGGTCGAGCGCGTGACGGCGCTGTCGAAGAACCTCTCGTACGCGGTCGCGTCCAACGAGGTCCGCATCCTCTCGCCGATCCCCGGCAAGTCCGCGATCGGCGTCGAGATCCCGAACGCCGATCGCGAGACCGTCACGCTCGGCGACGTGCTCCGCTCGGGCGCCGCGGTGAACGCGAAGCACCCGATGACGATCGGCGTCGGCAAGGACGTCGGCGGCGGCTACGTCGTCGCGAACCTCGCCAAGATGCCGCACCTGCTCGTGGCCGGTTCCACGGGGTCCGGCAAGTCGAGCTTCGTGAACTCCATGATCACGAGCCTGCTCATGCGGGCGAAGCCGTCCGAGGTGCGGATGGTGCTGATCGACCCGAAGCGCGTCGAGCTGGCGCCCTACGCGGGCGTGCCGCACCTCATCACCCCGATCATCACGAATCCCAAGAAGGCCGCAGAGGCGCTGCAGTGGGTCGTCAAGGAGATGGACATGCGGTACGACGACCTCGCGTCGTTCGGGTTCCGCCACATCGACGACTTCAACGCGGCCGTGGTGGGCGACGAGATCAAGCTGCCCGCCGGCAGCGAGCGCACGCTCAAGCCCTATCCGTACCTGCTCGTCGTCGTCGACGAGCTCGCGGACCTCATGATGGTCGCCCCGCGCGACGTCGAGGACTCCATCGTGCGCATCACGCAGCTCGCTCGCGCATCGGGCATCCACCTCGTGCTCGCCACCCAGCGCCCCTCGGTCGACGTCGTCACGGGCCTCATCAAGGCCAACGTGCCGTCGCGGCTCGCGTTCGCGGTGACGAGTGTCACCGACTCGCGCGTCATCCTCGACCAGCCGGGCGCCGACAAGCTCATCGGACAGGGCGACGCGCTCTTCCTGCCGATGGGCGCGTCGAAGCCGATCCGCGTGCAGGGCGCGTGGGTCACCGAGACCGAGATCGACCGCGTCGTGAAGCACGTCACGCGCCAGGCCCGTCCCGAGTACCGGAAGGACGTCGAGGCGGCGGTCGAGAAGAAGGAGATCGACTCCGACATCGGCGACGACCTCGAGCTGCTGCTCGCGGCCGCCGAGCTGGTCGTCTCCACGCAGTTCGGCTCCACCTCGATGCTGCAGCGCAAGCTCCGGGTCGGCTTCGCCAAGGCCGGACGCCTCATGGACCTCCTCGAGTCGCGCGAGATCGTCGGACCGTCCGAGGGGTCCAAGGCGCGCGACGTCCTCGTGACGCCCGAGCAACTGCCCGGCGTGCTCGCGAAGCTGCGCGGCGAGGAACCCGCCGCGCCCGCGGCGCCCGCGGCGTCCGCGCGGGCG
>NZ_SDPL01000558.1 GCF_004135055.1 Agromyces binzhouensis
GGCGATCACGGCGCGCGGCGCACCCCCCGACCGGAGCGCCGCGAACAGCACCGGGCCGCAGGACCCGTCGTGGCTGAGCGCGAGCGCGTCGGGCCGTTCGACGCGTCCACCGGGGGTCGCGCGGGTCTCGCCGCCCTCGAGCACCACCGCGCCGAGCGTCCGATCCGCGTCGATCACCGTCCCGGCGAGGCAGTCGTCCGCGTCCTCGCCGCGTACCTCGAGGACGCGCACCGACGTGCGGTCGTCGCCGACGAGGATGGCGATGCGATCGGCGGCGCCGCGGTCGACGAGTTCGTCGGCGAGGAGTGCCGCCGACCCCTCGACGGAGGAGGTCAGCAGCGCCGAGACGACCTGGGCGGATGCGGCGGCCCACGCCTCGCGCGTCCTGGCCTCCGCGTATCGACGTGCGTTGTCGATCGCGAGCCCGGCCGCCGTCGCGAGCGCGGAGATGAGCTCGACGTCCTCGTCGCTGAACGTGCCGCCGCGGCGGTTGGTCAGGTAGAGGTTGCCGAAGACCTCGTCGCGGACCCGCACGGGGACGCCGATGAAGTCGTTCATCGGCGGGTGGCCCTCGGGGAACCCGACCGATCGGGGGTCGTCGGCGATCGTGTCGAGGCGGATCGGGTCTGGGTGGTCGATGAGCGCGCCGAGCAGCCCTCGGCCCTCGGGCAGGTGGCCGATCCGCTGGACGGTGTCCTCCGGCATCCCGACGTGGACGAACTCCTCGAGGCCGCCCTGCGGGGCGAGCACGCCGAGCGCACCGTACTGCGCGTCGACGAGTTCCACGGCCGAGGTGACGATGCTCCGCAGCACCTCGTCGAGCTCGATCTCGCCGATCACCGACCGCGTCGCGTTCAGCAGGGCGCGCAGCCTGCCCTGCGTGCGCATGACCTCGCCCGCGCGCTCCACGAGTTCGTTGAGGGCGCGATCCAACTCGGATCGCGGTCCCTCGGGGAACGACAGCGGCGCGGGGTGCGGCATGCCACCTCCATCGGGGGGATGCTGCGAATCTACCACCCGGCGTGTCGCGGTCGGGCGAGGGACCAAAGGCCCCGGTACGGGGGCCACCGGCGCGGATGCTGGAGCCATGACGATCGTGGTCGGCGCCGACGGGAGTGTCGCGAGCCGTGCCGCCGTCGAATGGGCGGCGAGGCGTGCGCAGCGCACCGGGGATGCGCTCGTCCTGGTCACCGTCGTCGACGACGGCTGGGGCAGCCTCGGAGGGTCGGCCCTCGTCGAGCTCCGGGCGACCGCCGAGGATCGTGCCGAGCGCGAGGTGGACGTCGCGCGTCGGATCGCGCCGGAGATCGAGGTCCGCGGCGTCGTCGCCGTCGGGAGCCCGATCCTGACCCTCGCCGAGGCGTCCCGCGACGCCGACCTCGTCGTGGTCGGCACGCACAAGGTGGGGTACTTCCACGGCCGGGCGATGGGCTCGCGCAGCCTGCAGCTCGCCGCGGTCGCCGCGTCGCCGAGCGCAGTGGTCCCGGTGACCTCGTGGCGCGGCCGTTCGGGCGTGGCCGTCGGGGTGTCGGAGGGGCCCGACAGCGACGACGCCGTGCGCTTCGCGGCGGAGG
>NZ_SDPL01000559.1 GCF_004135055.1 Agromyces binzhouensis
CGCCTGGAACCAGCCGGCCTGGAACGCGCCGGCGTGGAACAGTGCTCCCGCTGAGCCGCCGCGCATCGCCGAGCCGTCGTCCGAGGATCACCTCCGGTCGGTCGAGCCGCCCGTCGGCGGCACCGTGCCGGCGGCGTTCACGCGACAGCCCGAGCCCCCGCCCGCTCCGCCGGGGCCCGTCACCCCGCCCGCGAACTTCGCACTGACCTGGGGCGAGCAGCAGGAGCGTCAGCCGCTCGACAGCGAGGAGGGGCTGCGCGCCGCATTCCGCCGACTCGCCGACCCCTCGACCATGCCGACCGCCGGGCGGCCCGAGCCGGGCCCCGAGCCGGGACCGGAGCAGTCGGGGGGCGAATCGCCGTTCGTCGGCTTCGCGCCGCCGCCGGTCGCGCGTCGCTCCTTCACGCCCGTGACGCCGTCCGCCGGCGCCGGTGCGCCCGACGACTTCGCGGATGAGCTCTGGTCTGCGCTGCACGAGGACGATCAGCCTGCGGCCGCAGAGCAGGGCGTCGTCGGACACGAGGCGGACGCCTACGCGGACCAGCAGGCATTCGACGACCGCGGGGCGTACGCCGAGCAGGGCGCCTATGCGGAACAGCCCGCGTACGACCATGCGGCGGCGTACGACGGCCGAGGCCCACAGCCGGGCCGGTTCGGCCCGGACGGCTACGAGCAGGGCGTGTACGAGCAGGGCGGATACGAGCCGGGCTGGACGGATGGCGCAGGCTTCGTCGACCCCGTCGGGCCGAGCGTGGCACCGGGGGTCGGCCCGGCCGGCGCCGGACCGGGCGGGTACGTCCAGGACTTCGCGGCCCGCGGGGGCACGTACGACGGCGACGCCGGCCGTGGCGACGGTCGCGGACACGGAGACGGTTTCGACCATCAGGGCTACGGCCCGGACGGCTACGACCAGGACGGCTACGACCGCGACGGCTACGACCGCCAGGGGTACGCTCGGCCGGCCTACGACGCGGACGGCGGCTACGACGGTGGTGCGTACGGCTACGACGCGGAGGACCCGAACGGCCCCGTCGACGGTGCCGCCTTCGCCGAGGACGGCTTCGGTGCGCCGGCGGACCGGAACGGCGACGAGTCCGGGTTCGGCCCGGACGCGTACGCGGACACCGGGGCGTACGGCGACGAGCAGTTCGGTGCGCACGACGAGGCGTCCGTCCACGAGGACGGATACGACCTGCGCGAACTGTGGCGCCAGGGCGGCGGCGATTCGCAGCCGGACGGGGCATGGTCCGACGAGCCGACCGACTGGCGCGAGGGCATCGGGCAGCCGGATGCCGAGCCGGCCGACGAGGTTCGCTGGTATGCCGACGACCTCGACGAGCGGGGACACGCCCCCGCATCCGACCGGCCGTCCGTCGACGCGCCGTCCGACGCCGACCCGTGGGACGCCGACGAGTCGCCCCGTGCGCGGGAGTTCGCGCAGGCGGGCTACCTCTGGAACCTGACCCCCGACCCCGCCGGTCGTGACCCGAAGGTCCCCACCGAGGAGGAGGCGGACGACGACCAGGCGCCGGGCCCGCGTCGCGGCGCCGGCGCGCCGGTCGTCGCCGACGA
>NZ_SDPL01000056.1 GCF_004135055.1 Agromyces binzhouensis
GGTCGGGGTCGGGGGTCGGGGGTCGGGAGGGGTCGCGGCCGGAGCGGCGGCTCAGGCCGCGCTGCGGCTCAGGCTCGCGCGGCGGCGGCCTCGTCGTCTTCGGTCGCGACGAGCTGCCCGCAGGCGCCGTCGATCTCCTTGCCGCGGGTGTCGCGGATGGTGGTCGGGATGCCCGCGTCGGAGAGGCGGCGCACGAACTCGTGCTGCACGTCGACCTCCGAGGCCGTCCAGATGGAGCCGGGGGTCGGGTTCAGCGGGATCGGGTTGACGTGCACCCAGCCGCGCCCGCGCTCGTTGAGCTTCTCGGCGAGCAGGTCGGCCCGCCATCCGTGGTCGTTCATGTCCTTGATGAGCGCGTACTCGATCGACACGCGTCGGCCGGTCTTCTCGAAGTACTCGCGCGCGGCGTCGAGCGCCTCGTCGACCTTCCACCTCGAGTTCACGGGGATGAGCTCGTCGCGCAGGCCGTCGTCAGGAGCGTGGAGGCTGAGCGCGAAGGTGACGGGCACGTGCTCGTCGGCGAGCTTGCGGATGGCGGGGACGAGCCCGACCGTCGAGACGGTGATGTTGCGGGCCGACATGCCGAGGCCGTTCGGCGCGGGCGCCGCCATCGTGCGGACGGCGCGCATGAGCCGGGCGTAGTTCGCCAGCGGCTCGCCCATGCCCATGAAGACGATGTTCGAGACGCGCTCGGGCGTGCCGTCGTCGGCGCGCTTGCCGTGCAGGGCGCCGGAGGCGATCACGCGGTTCGCCTCGACGACCTGGGCGAGGATCTCGGCCGCCGACATGTTGCGCGTGAGCCCGGCCTGGCCGGTCGCGCAGAACGGGCAGTTCATGCCGCAGCCGGCCTGGCTCGAGACGCACAGCGTGATGCGGCCCGGATAGCGCATGAGCACAGACTCGACGAGGGCGCCGTCGTGCAGCTTCCAGAGGAACTTGATCGTGTCGCCGCGGTCGGTCTCGAGTCGCTTCACCTCGGTGAGGAGCGGGGGCAGGAGGCCGGCGACGAGTTCCTCGCGACCCTCGGCCGGGAGGTCGGTCATGTCGGCGGGGTCGCTCGTCCAGCGCGTGAACCAGTGTCGCGCGACCTGCTTCAGCCGGAACGCCGGGACGCCGAGCTCGTCGGCCTTCGCCTTCCATTCCTCGGGAGCGAGGTCGGCGAGGTGGGCGGGCGGCTTGCCGCGCTTGGGCGACGCGAACTGCAGCAGCGGGCGGCCGTCGGCGTCCTTGGCCTGCTTCCAGCCCTCGGTCTTCGGGCGGACCTGTCGGATCCCGGTGGAGCGCGGAGGGGTCGACCGGCCCCCATCGGCGGGCATGGTGCTCTCGGGCGCGTCGGTCGGCATGGTCCAAGGGTACGCGTCGACGTCCGGGCATCGGCTGGACGCCGGGCGCGGGCGGGTCAGCGTGGCGGCCTCGACGAGACTGCGCAGCGACCCGCCCGGGACCCGTCGTCTACGGCGTGGTCCAGGTGGCCGGCGGCTTCTGCTGGTCGTACAGCCAGGTCTGGAAGAACGCCTCGAGATCCTGCCCCGAGACCTCCTCGTAGATCGCCTGGAAGTCGTCGGCGGTGCCCGACGAGTCGTCGAAGCGCTCGACCCAGAGTCGGGCCGCCTCGAAGAACGCCTCGTCGCCGATCTCGACGCGCAGGGCGTGCAGCGTCGCGGCGCCCCGGTTGTAGACCTGGCCGGCGAAGAGCCCGAGGGGCCCGGGGTCGCCGATCTGGAAGTCCCAGTACGCCTGGTTGCGCGCCGGCGCATACCAGTTGTCGTACGACTGCTGCGCCGTCCGGATGCCGCGCTCCTCGTTCCACATCCAGGTCGCGTACGTCGCCCAGCCCTCGTTGAGCCAGATGTCCTGCCAGCGCTCGGGGCTCACCGCGTTGCCGAACCACTGGTGCGCCGCCTCGTGCGCGACCGTCCCCTCGCTCGCCTGCGACGAGTAGACCGGTCGGGTCTGCGTCTCGAGCGCGTAGCCGACCGAGTCGTTGTCGACGATCGAGCCGTAGGCCACGAACGGGTAGGGGCCGAACTTCGACTCGAAGAAGTCGATCATGTCCGCCTGCCGTCCGAGGCTCGCGTTCGTCGTCGCGAGGCGCGTCGGGCTGAGCTTGGTGTCGACCGCGTCGATGATCGGCACGCCGCTGGCCGAGGTGTAGGCGTCGCGGAGGTCGAAGTCGCCGACCGAGGCCGTGGTCAGGTAGCTGGCCTGCTGGTCCGGGGCGTCCCAGTACCAGGTGGTCCAGCCGTCGGCGGTCTCCTCGGGCCTCGGCTGGATGCCGTTCGCGACCGCGACCTTGCCCTCGGGCACCGTGATCTCGAACGAGTACGTCGCCTTGTCGGTCTGGTGGTCGCTGACCGGGTACCACGTCATCGAACCCTCGGGTTCGCTGACGACCATCGCACCGTCGCGCTGGGTCACCCAGCCGTAGAGCGCGCCCTCGACGTCGAGGGGGCGAGTCGTCGTGCCGCCGTACTCGACGACGACCTGTACGTGCTGACCGGCCTTGAGCTTCGGCCGCGGCTGCACGGTGAGCTCCCAGACGCGCGCCGCGTCGTCCTGCACGTGCCAGAACGCCTGGCCGTCGACCTCGGCCCCCGCGACGGGCGGGGCGACGGATGCCGCCGGCCTGCCGTCCACGCTCAGCGCCTCCACGTCCATCCCCCGCAGGTCGAGGTTGAACCGGTCGAGGTCCTGCGTCGCGACGAGGTCGATCGTGGCGACGCCCTCGAACTCGCCCTCGACCGGGGCGGGTGAGGGGGCAGGGGGCGTGTAGGTGATGTCGAGGTCGTAGTGCTCGACGTCGTACCCGCCGTTGCCCGCGTACGGGAAGTACTCGTCGCCGACGCCCGATGCGCCCGCGGTGTACCGCGATTCGCCCGGCTTGCCGGGTGCTGCGGAGGCTCCTGCTGCCCCCAGCGCACCCAGTGCCAATGTCGCGACGGCGACGCCGCCCACCCACTTCCTAGTGTACCCGCTCATCGCGTCCCCTTCGCACTCGTGATCGAACTCTAGGGGGCGGCCCGTCGCTCCGATACCCCTCGTCGTCGCCCCCGGCCGCCCGGGGTCGGGCGTCGGCTTGCCGTTTCCGCCGGGTGCCCCGCGAAGATTCCCGGCGGAAGTGGCAACGCGGCGGTCACCGCACGCGTATGCCGTGCCATCCGCGGGCTCGCAGGGCGCGCTCGAGCTGGTCGAGCGCCCGTGCCGGCGGCAGCCGGCGACCGACGCGGATCACGATCCATCCGTCCGCGGCCAGGTCGTTGAGCCGCTCGACGTCGCGGTGGAACTGGACCTCATCCGCCCGGTGCTGCTCCCCGTCGTACTCGAGCAGCACCCCGAACTGCCCGAACACGAGGTCGCCGTACGCGGTCCACCCCGCGCCGAGCCGGATCGGCGTATTCAGCTCGGGCTCGGGGAACCCCGCGCGGACGACCCGCAGCCGCAGGCGCGTCTCCCGTCGCGACGCCGATCCGGGGCGGATGTCGCCGCGCGCCGCGCGCAGACGCTTCGCCCCGTGACGGGGCCCGAACCGCTCGATCGCAGCGTCGATCTCGTCGAGCGTGACGAGCGGGGAACGCCATCCCACGAGCCGGTCGCCGGCCGACACGAGGTCGTCGTGGCCGAGGCTCGCGGCGAGCTGGCACCATGCGTCGCCAGGGGCGACGAGCGGGAGTCCGGCGAGGTGGGTCGTGCGGATGCCGCTGCCGAGCCGATGGCCGACGACCCCCGCGACGCGGGGCTGGCGGAGCGGCGCCGGCGCGGACACGTGGAGCGGCAGCGCGCCCAGGCTCGGCATCGGCAGGCCCCAGAGCCCTGCTGCCGTCTCGTGGCTGAAGACATGGCGCTCCGGCATCCGCTCGGCGTACGCGCGACAGAGGTCGAGCAGGCCGACCGGCCGAGCGGCGACACGAACCCCGCGGAACGGGGCGGACAGGTCGCGAGCCCCGAGGCGGCCGCGGGTGACGCCGAGTTCTGCGGCGCGCCGCACGTGGAACGGCCGCGACCGGAGCTCGCGCGGGAGCGGAGCGGCTGGTCTCATGCCCGTCACGCCAGCCCACGTGGACGCGTCGTGCGCGACATCCGCCCGCCCCGGTGAATCTCGAGCTCACGGACCCGGGTGTGGAGGAGCACTCGCCCTGCCGCCGCGGCCGACGCGCGGTGCCACTTCCGCCGGGAACTCCCGCCCCGTTCCCGGCGGAATCGGCAATCCGCGCGGGGGGAGAAGCGCAGGGGGAGAAGCGCGGGGCTGGGCGGCGGAGGGGGAGGTGGGAGGAAGGGGAGGTGGGCACCGGCGGCAGGAATACTGGGAGAGCGCCGAGAGTTGAGTCAAGTACGCTCAAGTTCAGCGGGCTCGACTTGACATCGATTCGGGCGGGTTCGACACTTGAGTCGGCGAGGCTCAAGTCTCGCCGATCACTGACTTCGGCCGCGGGCGGGGAACGCCGGGCCGATCGCCGGGGGCCACTTCCGCGAGCCCCGCGGCAGAAGGAGATACACACATGTCACGTGCAGTCGGAATCGACCTCGGCACCACCAACTCGGTCGTCAGCGTCCTGGAGGGCGGCGAGCCCGTCGTCATCGCGAACGCCGAGGGCTTCCGCACCACCCCCTCGGTGGTCGCATTCACCAAGGACGGCGAGGTGCTCGTCGGCGAGACCGCCAAGCGCCAGGCCGTGACCAACGTCGACCGCACCATCTCGTCGGTCAAGCGCCACATGGGCACCGACTGGAAGTCGTCCGCGATCGACGGCAAGGAGTACACGCCGCAGGAGATCTCGGCGCGCATCCTCCAGAAGCTCAAGCGCGACGCCGAGCAGTACCTCGGCGACACCGTCACCGACGCGGTCATCACCGTCCCGGCGTACTTCAACGACGCCGAGCGCCAGGCCACGAAGGAGGCCGGCGAGATCGCGGGCCTCAACGTCCTGCGCATCATCAACGAGCCCACCGCCGCGGCGCTCGCCTACGGCCTCGACAAGGGCAAGGAGGACGAGCTCATCCTCGTCTTCGACCTCGGTGGCGGCACGTTCGACGTCTCGCTGCTCGAGGTGGGCAAGGACGACGACTTCTCGACCATCCAGGTCCGCGCGACCGCCGGCGACAACCGCCTCGGCGGCGACGACTGGGACCAGCGCATCGTCGAGCACCTGATCAAGCGCTTCAAGGACACCACGGGCGTCGACGTCTCGAAGGACAAGATCGCCCTGCAGCGCCTCAAGGAGGCCGCGGAGCAGGCCAAGAAGGAGCTCAGCTCCTCGATGAGCACCAGCCTCCAGCTGCCCTACCTCTCGCTCACCGAGTCGGGTCCGGCCAACCTCGACGAGACGCTCACGCGCGCGCAGTTCGAGAACATGACCTCCGACCTGCTCGACCGCACCAAGAAGCCGTTCGAGGACGTCATCCGCGAGGCCGGCATCAAGCTGTCCGACATCGCGCACGTCGTGCTCGTCGGCGGTTCGACCCGCATGCCCGCGGTCTCCGAGCTCGTCAAGAAGGAGACCGGCAAGGAGCCCAACAAGGGCGTGAACCCCGACGAGGTCGTCGCCGTGGGCGCCGCCCTGCAGGCGGGCGTCCTCAAGGGCGAGCGCAAGGACGTGCTGCTCATCGACGTCACCCCCCTGAGCCTCGGCATCGAGACCAAGGGCGGCATCATGACCAAGCTCATCGAGCGCAACACGGCCATCCCGACCAAGCGCAGCGAGACCTTCACGACCGCCGACGACAACCAGCCGTCGGTCGCGATCCAGGTCTTCCAGGGCGAGCGCGAGTTCACGCGCGACAACAAGCCGCTCGGCACGTTCGAGCTGACGGGCATCGCCCCGGCGCCCCGCGGCATCCCGCAGATCGAGGTCACCTTCGACATCGACGCGAACGGCATCGTGCACGTGTCCGCCAAGGACAAGGGCACCGGCAAGGAGCAGTCGATGACGATCTCGGGCGGCTCGGCCCTCCCCAAGGAGGACGTCGAGCGCATGGTCCGCGACGCCGAGGAGCACGCGGCCGAGGACAAGAAGCGCCGCGAGTCCGCCGAGACGCGCAACCAGGCCGAGCAGCTCGCCTACTCGGTCGAGAAGCTGATCAAGGAGAACGACGACAAGCTGCCCGCCGACGTGAAGTCCGAGGTGCAGGGCGACGTCGACGCGCTGAAGTCGGCCCTCGCGGGCGACGACGACGACGCGGTGAAGTCGGCGTTCGAGAAGCTCTCGCAGTCGCAGGGCAAGCTCGGCGAGGCGATCTACGCGCAGGGCCAGCAGGCGGATGCCTCCGCCGCCGGCGCGAACCCCGGCGAGGACGCCAACGCCTCGGGTGAGCAGGGCGCCGAGTCCTCCGACGAGGACGTCGTCGACGCCGAGGTCATCGATGACGAGGACGAGAAGAAGTAGCCATGACGGACGAGAACCAGAACCACGACGAGCCGATCATCCGCGACAAGCGACGGATCGACCCCGAGACGGGTGAGGTTCGCCAGCCGCAGGCCGAGGGGGCGGATGCCGCGGCATCCGCCTCCCCGGAGGCCCCCGACGCGGAGGCCGCCGAGGCCGCCGACGCCGACACGGTCGCCGAGGGCGACGAGGAGCTGACGGTCGACGACATCCTCAACGCGGCGCAGGCCGAGGTCGAGGACCCGTCGGCGGAGCACCTCGCCGACCTCAAGCGGGTCACCGCCGAGTACGCGAACTACCGCAAGCGCACCGAGGCGAACCGCGAGGTCGAGCGCGAGCGCGCGATCGGCGCGACGGTCGCGGTCCTCCTGCCGGTCCTCGACGACCTGGACCGGGCCGAGAAGCACGGCGACCTCGAGGGCGACACCCCGTTCGTGACGATCGCGGCGAAGCTGCGCGCGTCGGTCGAGAAGCTGGGCCTCGCGAAGTTCGGCGAGGTCGGCGAGCCGTTCGACCCGCAGCGTCACGAGGCGATCTTCCAGCAGCACTCCGAGGAGGTCGAGGTCGACACGGTCGCCGACGTCGTCGAGACCGGGTACCTGCTCGGCGGCACGCTGCTGCGCGCCGCGAAGGTCGTCGTCAAGACCCCCGCGTGACCCGCCCGGGCCGGTTCGCGGCATCCGTGTTCACCAGAGGATGCCGCGGGCCGGCCCTCCACGGTTCCCAGTAGATTCAGCAGGAAGGAGGCGCCGATGGCCAGCCAGGATTGGTTCGACAAGGACTTCTACGCCACGCTCGGCGTCTCGAAGGACGCGAGCGACGCCGACATCAAGAAGGCGTACCGCAAGCTCGCGCGCAAGTACCACCCCGACCAGAACCCGGGGGATGCCGCGGCCGAGGCGAAGTTCAAGGAGATCAGCGAGGCGAACTCCGTGCTCTCCGACCCCGAGGAGCGCAAGGAGTACGACGCGGTCCGTGCGATGGGCGGCGGCGCGCGCTTCACCGCGCCGGGCGGGGCCGGTGCAGGAGGCTTCGAGGACGTCTTCGGCGGCATGTTCGGCCAGCAGGGGGCCGGAGGGACGCGCTACACCTTCCGCCAGGGCGGCGGAGGCGGCGACTACGACGACCTGCTCGGCGGACTGTTCGGCGGTGGGCGGTTCGGCCAGCCCACCGGCGGCTACCGGGGCTACGGCGGCCCGACCAAGGGTCGCGACGTGGCCGCGTCGACCACGCTCGACTTCGTCACGGCGACCAAGGGCGATCGGATCACGCTGCAGACCGCCGAGGGGCGGGAGATCAGCGTCAACGTGCCCGCCGGCGTCGCCGACGGACAGAAGATCCGGCTTCGCGGCAAGGGCCATCCGTCGCCCGACGGCGGCGAGGCCGGTGACATCGTGCTCACCGTGAAGGTGCGCAAGCACCCGGTGTTCGAGCGCGACGGCCTGAACCTGCGCGTCACGGTGCCGGTGACGTACGCCGAGGCCGCGCTGGGCGCGACCATCCAGGTTCCGACCCTCGGCGGCGAACCGGTCAAGCTGCGCGTCGCTCCCGGCACGCCCAGCGGGCGCGTGCTGCGCGTGAAGGGCCGCGGGGTCGAGACGAAGAAGGGCACCGGAGACCTGCTCGCGATCGTGCAGGTCGCGGTGCCGGCGCACCTGTCGAAGGACGCCGAGGAGAAGCTGCGCGAGTTCGCGGCGCAGCTCCCCGACGAGAACCCCCGCGACGACCTGCTCGCGAAGGCCCGGAGCGCCTGATGCAGGTCGACGGCGAGAGCCCGCTGTTCGTCATCTCGGTCGCGGCCGAGCTGGCGGGCATGCACCCGCAGACGCTCCGCCAGTACGACCGCATGGGGCTGGTCTCGCCCAAGCGCACCGCGGGCAAGTCCCGCCGCTACTCGATGCGCGACGTCGCGCAGTTGCGCGAGATCCAGCAGCTCTCGAGCGAGGGCGTGAGCCTCGAGGGCATCCGCCGGGTGCTCGGGCTCGAGAACGAGGTGAACGAGCTGCGCCAGCGAGTGCGCGAGCTCGAGCGGGCGCTCGCCGACGAGATGCTGAACCGTCCGGGGCGCCGCGTGTTCGCGGCGGGCTCCGAGGGAGAGGTCGTCACGCTGCGCTCGGGCACGCGCGTGCGCCGCGAGAACGCCGTCGTCGTCTGGCGCCCCCTCGAGCGCGACTGAGCTCCCGGCTCCCTCCCCCCGGCTGATGCTCGCCACCGAGCGGGCGCCTGTGCGAGGCTGTGCCTAGCGCTCGGGCGGCACGGGCGCGCGTGCGTTTCGGGGGAGGCGACGATGACGGATGACTCGGACGTGGCGCCGCTCCCACCGCCCACGCCGCGACAGCTCCTGCTGCTCCTCATCCCGGCGATCGTCATCGGCGCGCTCTGCGCGCTGGTGCTGCGTGCGCTCGAGGTCGCGGCCGGCGCGCTGCAGGGCGTGCTCTGGACGACCGTGCCCGACGCGCTGGGCGTCGATCCCGACGGCTGGTGGATCGTCGTGGTGCTCACCGCGACCGGGTTCGCGGTGGGCCTCGGGCTCCAGTTCCTGCCGGGCCACGGCGGACCGGACTCCGCCACGACCGAACTCGTCTCTGAGCCGCTGAAGCTCCGCACGTTGCCCGGGCTCGTCATCGTCACCGCGCTCGCGCTCGCGGGCGGGGTGAGCCTCGGTCCCGAGAACCCGATCATCGCCATCAACGTGGCCCTGACCGTCGCGCTGCTCGGACGGATGATGCCGCGCGTCGGCGCCCGGCTCGGGATGCTGATGGCCGCGGCCGGCACGATCGGCGCGCTGTTCGGCTCGCCGGTCGCCGCGGCGCTGCTCTTCACGGGTACGCTCGCCGCGGTGCGCGGCGGCGGCGCCCTGTGGGACAAGCTCTTCCTGCCGCTCGCGGCCGCGGCCGCCGCCGCGGGAACGATGCACCTCCTGGGGGCACCGCCGCTCCAGTTCACGCTGCCGACGGCGCCCACGACGCCGATGTTCCTCCTCGCAGGGATCGTCATCGCGTGCGTCGCGGTCGTGCTGGGCCTCGTGGGCGCGTACGCCTTCCCGGTCGTGCACCGGCTCTTCCACTCGCTCCGGCAGCCGCTGCTCATCGCGACCGCCGGCGGCCTCGTCCTCGGGCTGCTCGGGCTCATCGGCGGGCCGATCACCCTGTTCAAGGGCCTCGACCAGATGGCCGAGCTGTTCGAGGATCCCGATGCCTACGACGCCGGCCAGCTCGTCGTGATCGTCCTGGTGAAGCTGGTCGCCCTCGTCGTGGCGGCGAGCGCCGCGTTCCGCGGCGGCCGGGTGTTCCCGGCGGCCTTCATCGGCGCCGCGCTCGGCATCCTCGCGCACACCCTGGTCCCGTCCCTGCCGATCGCGTTGTGCGTGGCGAGCGCGCTGATCGGCATCCTGCTGGTGGTCGCCAGGGACGGATGGCTCGCGCTCTTCGTCGCCGCCGCCGTCGCGGGCGACCTGGCGCTCCTGCCGTGGCTCTGCGTGGTCATCCTGCCCGCGTGGCTGCTCGTGTCGAGGGCGCCCGAGTTCCGGATCGTGCCGAAGCCGGCGTCGCCGAGTGCGGACGCTGCGACGGCGACGGAGTCCGGGTCCTCCGAGCGGCCGCCGACGGCCTGACGATCAGTCGCGAGCGGCCGGCACCGGCGCGATCTCGCCGAGCAGCCGTTCGACGCGTGCGCGGATCTCGTCGCGCACGCGTCGGACGCCGTCGAGGTCGAGTTCCGCGGGGTCGTCGAGGCGCCAGTCGAGGTATCGCTTGCCGGGGTAGACGGGGCAGGCGTCGCCGCACCCCATCGTGATGACGGCGTCGGCCGCGCGCACGACGTCGTCGGTGAGCGGCTTCGGGAACTCCTCGCCGAGGTCGATGCCCTGCTCGGCCATGACCGCGACGACGGACGGGAGGATGCCGGCGCCCGGCTCCGACCCGGCCGAGCGGACGTGCACGCGGCCCGCGCCGAGCTCGCGCGTGAGCGCGGCCGCCATCTGGGAGCGGCCGGAGTTCTGCACGCACACGTAGAGCACCTCGGGCACGGGCTTGGGGATGGCGCCCTTCGCCTGCGCGAGCGCGGTGAGGCGTTCGTTCGCGAACCGGGTGGCGAGGCTCGGCAGGTGCACCGAGACCTTCGCGGTGCGCGCGAGCGCGGTGTAGGACTCGAACACGGTCCGCTCCACGGTCTCGGCGTTCACGATGCCGTCGTAGTGGGAGGCGAGCCGCTCGGCGCTGCGGTGCAGGACCGACTGCGGGTCGTCGAGGGCGAGTTGACCCCCGCGCGTGCTCATGCGCGTGCGGCTTCGGGGAGGATCTCGCCGAGCAGTTCCTCGATGCGGCGGCGGATCTCGTCGCGGATGGGGCGGACGGCGTCGATGCCCTGGCCGGCCGGGTCGTCGAGCTCCCAGTCCTCGTAGCGCTTGCCGGGGAAGATCGGGCATGCATCGCCGCAGCCCATGGTGATCACGACGTCGGATTCGCGCACGGCCTCGGTGGTGAGCACCTTCGGCGTGTTGCCGGCGATGTCGATGCCCTCTTCGGCCATCGCCTGGACGGCGACCGGGTTGATGCGGTCCTTCGGCGCCGAGCCGGCCGAGAGCACCTCGACGCGGTCGCCGCCGAGCTCCCGCAGGTAGCCTGCGGCCATCTGGGACCGTCCGGCGTTGTGCACGCAGACGAACAGGACGGTGGGCTTGTCGGACATCGGGACCTCGCTTCGCTCGAACTCCCTAAAGCATAGATGGAGATCTATGCATTGTCGAGCGCGCACTCAGGCCAGGCTCGCGATGAGCTCGCGCACCCGCCGATCGATGTCGTCGCGGATGCCGCGGACGTCGCCGAGCGGCCGGCCGACCGGGTCGTCGAGCTCCCAGTCCTCGTAGCGCTTGCCCGGGTAGACGGGGCACGCGTCGCCGCACCCCATGGTGATCACGACGTCGGCCGCGCGGACGACCTCGTCGGTGAGCGGCTTCGGGTAGGCGCCGCCGACGGGCACGCCGATCTCGTCGAGCACGCCGACGACGGCGGCCGACACGGCGTCGGCGGGCTCCGACCCGGCCGTGCGCACGTGCACCCGGTCGCCCGCGAGGTGCCG
>NZ_SDPL01000560.1 GCF_004135055.1 Agromyces binzhouensis
AGCGCGAGCGCGACGTCGCGCGGGTACCGCACGCCCCCGTCCGCCCAGACGGCCGCGCCGTGCCCGCGAGCGGCCTCGGAGGTCTCGAGCACCGCGGAGAACTGCGGCCGTCCGACGGCGGTCATCATGCGCGTCGTGCACATGGCGCCGGGCCCGACGCCGACCTTCAGCACGTCCGCGCCCGCCTCGACGAGATCGGCGACCGCGTCGGCCGTGACGATGTTCCCGGCGACGATCGGGATGCCGAGATCCGCGGCGCGGACGGTCCGGACGGCGCGGATCATGCCCTCCTGGTGGCCGTGCGCGGTGTCGACCACGAGCATGTCGACCCCCGCTGCCGCGAGCGCTCGCGCCTTGGCCTCGACGTCGCCGTTGATGCCGATCGCGGCCGCGACGCGGAGGCGGCCGGAGGCATCCGTGTTGGGCTCGGAGACCGTGCCGCGCAGGGCGCTGCGGCGGCTCAGCGTGCCGATCACCCGCCCGTGCTCGAGGATCGGCGCGAAGTCGATGCCGGCGTCGACCATGAGGTCGAAGGCGCGCCGCGGGGTGTCGACGTCGTCGGCGTCGAGCGACGGGATGGCGCCGTGGACGAGGTCGCCGAGCCGGGCGTCGGGCAGCGCCGTCGCGAGGCGCGTGGCCGGGATCGTGCCGGCGTACCGGCCGTCCTCGTCGTGCAGCACGATGCCGTGGCCCTCGACGGGCGGCAGCACCTCGAGCGCGTCGTCCACGGTCCGGTCGGCCGAGAACGCGTGCGGCACGTCGAAGCGGGCGGGGCGCGACTTCACCCACCGAATCGCCTCGTCGAGCTCCTGCAGCGGGAGGTCTTGGGGCAGCACGCCGATCCCGCCGCGTCGGGCGAGCGTCGCCGCGAGGCGCGGGCCCGTCACCGAGTTCATGTTCGCCGAGACGATCGGGATGCTCGCGCCCGACCCGTCGTCCGGCGCGAGCGACACGTCGAGCCGGCTCGTCACGCCGGACCGGCTCGGCACCAGGAAGACGTCGGAGTACGTGAGGTCGTGCCGCGGCGTCGTGCGATAGAACTCCATGCCCACAGGCTATGCCTCGGAGGCGCGGGCGGCTCCCCGGCGGAATCCGCCCCGCCCGCGCTGGGAGGATGCTGCGATCCCCCTCGCGCATGCGCTGCACGGTGCCGAGCGCCGTCGGAAGGGGTTTAGGCTTGTCTGGGCGTCCGCGTCGTGCTGCGCGCCACGCCAGAGGTGAGCATCCATCAATGGAGAGAGTGGGCGAAAGGCTGTGTCGAGCCAATTGACCGGGTCGGGATCCGACGAGACGACGTCGGCGATGTTCGGAGCCAACGAATGGCTCGTGGACGAGATGTACGAGCGGTTCCTCGCCGACCCCAGTTCGGTGGACGAGACCTGGCGCGAGGTGCTCGAGCACTACCGCCAGGTGCGCACCGGCGAGTCCGCCGCGACGCCCGCGACCACTCCGGCGATGCCCGATGAGACCGCGCTGCACAGCGCGGCGAGCGAGCAGGCGGATGCCGCGCCGACGGCGCCTGCCGACCAGCCCGCTCCCTCCGCGGCTCCGGCCGCCCCGACCTCCGAGG
>NZ_SDPL01000561.1 GCF_004135055.1 Agromyces binzhouensis
CACGGACGCGACGCGCGCTGCGACCGACGGCCGGCGACTCGGCCTCGCGCTCGGCCGCGGCCTGCGCGTGCGCGATCCGCTGCTCGGCGCCGAGGAGGTTCACCTCGTGCACCTGCTGTGCGACGAATCCTGCTGAGTAGTCCATGGTCTCCTCCTGGTCCGGCTGATGATCCGAGACTCCTCCCTGAGGTGGTCCGGGTTCATCGGGAGATGTCCCTATTTCCGTGGTGCGGGGCCGCTGAGGCGACCTCAGGGCCCCGCTCGGTCGGATGCGGATGTCCGGGTCGATCCGACCTCAGTGCGACAGGGTGGGCATGCGGTGGTAGCCGTCCCTGCGGAACTGGATCACCGACGCGATCACGGCCCCAGCCGTGACGAGCCCGAGCACGAGCAGCGTTGCGAACATCACGCACCTCCTTCCGTATCGTCTGCGTGGTCTCTTCCGGCTCACCGCGACCGGTCGCGGACCGGTGCGATGGCATGATGGTGCTCCCTGAGGAGGCGGGCGCCCATCGGCGGATCGGCGTATCTCCGCGGGCCGCCCCGCCCTGAGGCACCTCAGGCGGCCGATTCGGACGCCTCGTCGAGCGTGGCCGCCGGCGAGGATCGCGTCGCCAGCGCGAGCACCGAATCCGGGACGGGCGTGCCCTCAGGGGTCAGCCCCGAGGCGATCGGCGCCCCCCAGCGCCGTTCGAGCGGCACGACGCCCGCCCAGGACGCGTGGTCCTCGCCGTCGCCCTCCTCCTCCGACGGACCGCCGCTCCGCTGCTTCATGACCACGTCGTCGAGCGCCAGGCGGAGCACGCGCGTCGCGGCGACCTCCTTGCGGCGCATGCCCCGCACCTCGGCCGTGCGGCCCGGCATGAGCCGCTCGGACAACGCGAGCAGCGCGGCATCCGCCTCGTCGTCGGGCACCGTCTCGAGAACCCCCTGCACGGTCGCGCTGCGGTAGTTCATCGAGCTGTCGAACAGCGATCGCGCGTAGACGAGGCCGTCGACCGCCGTCACGGCGAAGGCGACGGGCGTGCGAGCGGATGCCGCGCGGAGCGCGAACCCGCCCCCGGTGGAGCCGTGCAGCACGAGGTGCTCGCCGACGCGCGCGTAGCCCATCGGGACGACGACCGGCACGCCGCCGGCGACGACCGCCAGGTGCCCGACGAGCTCGGCATCGAGGAGCTCGTGGAGGGCGAAGCGGTCGACCGTCTCGCGGTCGGGCAGGCGGCGGATGCGGCGGGCGGGAGCGCCGGGGCCGGCGCCGGGGCTCTGGGCGGTGGTCATGCGACCAGTGTGCGCGTGCGGCTGGTATGGTGAGCAGACCAGTTCTCGTTCACTCGACCAGTCCAGTGGGAGATGCGATGGACGGACCGCTCCTCACGATCGACCGCGGCGACGACCGCCCGCTCGGCGTGCAGCTCGTCGACGGGCTCCGGCGCGGCATCCTCGCCGGGATGCTGCGGACCGGCGACCCGCTGCCCTCGACGAGGTCGCTCGCCGCCGAGCTCGGCGTCGCACGCAGCTCGGTCGTCGCCGCCTACGACCAGCTCGCCGGCGAGGGCTACCTCGAGGTGCG
>NZ_SDPL01000562.1 GCF_004135055.1 Agromyces binzhouensis
TGCGCCTGCTCCTCGCCATCCTCGGCCGGCACCGCGCTTCGACTCGACGGGGCGGCCGCCGTCTCGGCCGCGGCGTCGACCAGCCCACGGGCTGCGACGGCGTAGCGCGCCTCGCCCGTCGCCACGGCGAGCCGCACGAGTCCTCCGGCGAGCATCCCGGTGTCTTCGAGGGTGGCGGGCGCACTCGATGCGCGACCGTCGAGGGACGCGCGCACGAGCGTTCCGTCCCCGCGCACGTGGTCGACGAGGAGCCGGTCCGCGGCGCGTCGTGCGGTCGAGATCGCCTCGGCGTCGCCGAACACCTGGCCGGCGCGCGCGAGCGCGCCGATCGCGAGCCCGTTCCACCCGGTGAGGAGCTTCGCGTCGAGCGCCGGAGGTTCGAGGGGCGCCCGGCCAGCGGCATCCCGCCGGTAGTAGCCGCCCTCGTCGCGACGGCCGTCGATGGTGCTCTCGGAGTCCTGGGCCGCGGCGAAGCCGCCGTCGGGCAGCTGCATCCGGTCCGTGAGGAACGCGACGACGCCCGATGCGAGGGCCTCGAGGAACACCGGGCGGTCGTCCCCCGTGGAGAGCTCTGCGGCGACCTCGAGGAGCAGGGCGTTGTCGGTGAGCATCCGCTCGTAGTGCGGCTCGCTCCAGTCCGCGCGCGTCGCGTAGCGGAAGAACCCGCCCTCCACGGGGTCTCGGAGCGGCGACGCGCCCATCTTGCGCAACGTGCGGATCGCGAGCGCTCGTCCCGTTCCACCGGCCGCGGCGAGGAAGCCGAGGACGGGTGCGACGGGGAACTTCGGCGCCGATCCGAATCCGCCGTGCACGGCGTCCTCGTCGTCGGCGAGCTCCCGCACCGCGTCCTCGAGGGCCGCCCGGTCGGGCAGCCCGGCGTCGGTCCGGGCGACGGATGCCGCGGCGATCGCCGCCCCGACGGCCTCGGCGGTGTGGTCCAGGTCGTCGCGGCGTTCGCGCCACGCCTCGCCGACGGCCTCGAGCACGTCGCGGAACGACGGGATCCCCTGCTGCGCGCGCGGCGGGAAGTACGTGCCGGCGTAGAACGCCCGTCCGTCGGGGCGGGCGAAGACGGTGAGCGGCCAGCCGAGCTGCCGGGTGAAGGCGGATGCCGCGGCCAGGTAGCTCGCGTCGACCTCGGGATGCTCCTCCCGATCGACCTTGATCGCCACGAAGCCGTCGTCGAGGATCTCGGCGATGGCCGGATCGCTGAAGCTCTCGCGAGCCATCACGTGGCACCAGTGGCAGGTGGCGTAGCCGATGGACACCAGGACCGGGACGTCGCGGCGTCGGGCATCGGCGAAGGCCTCCTCGCCCCACGGATACCAGTCGACGGGGTTGTCGGCGTGTGCGCGAAGGTAGGGGCTCACGGCGTCGGCCAGTCGGTTCGCCATCGATCCAGCGTATGCCCGCATTCGGTGGGCTGGTTGGTTAAATGCAGAAGAGCCACCCCGTTCGGGGTGGCTCTTCTGGAATGTGTGTCCGGCGGTGTCCTACTCTCCCACAGGGTCGCCCCTGCAGTACCATCGGCGCTGCGAGTCTTAGCTTCC
>NZ_SDPL01000563.1 GCF_004135055.1 Agromyces binzhouensis
CACTCGCCGCCGTCGCCGGCGCGATCGCGCGGTTCCGTGCCGGGCCCGTGCTGCCCTGGGTCTCCGCGCACCGACTGCTCGTGCTCATCGCGGGCGCGCTCGTCGTGTCCGGCGCGGCGTTCGCCACGACCGCCGCGATGATCTCCCAGCCTCCGGTCGCCGAGGGCGGCGGATCGGTCGACGACGACGCTGGGCCGCGACCGAGCTCGGAGTTCGTGATGCCGAGTCCCGTCACCGGGTCGCCGACGGCGACGACCGCGCCGCCGACCGCACCGGCGACGCCCACGACGCCCGCCCCGAGCGTTCCGGCCGACGACGCGCCGATCGAGCCGGAGCCGACGACGGACGTCGCGCCGACGACCGCCCCTGAGCCGACCGAGGAGTCGAACGGCAACGGCCGGCCGGATCCGCCCGGCGCCGAGAACCGACCCGACAAGACGAAGGACTGACCGCCCGAGCTCCGTCGCGCCGCTCGTCCCGTTCAGCTCCGTCACACTCCGCAGTCACCGGGCGTTCGGATCGGTGTGGTGCGCTAGCGTCGTGTCCACCCGGACGCACCTCGCAACGATCGGAGCCCACGTGAGCACCCGGCAGGCCGAGCACCCTCGGCCGTCGCACTTCCTCCTCCACGTCAGCGACACGCACCTGCTCGCCGGAGGCGGGCGGCTCTACGATCGCGTCGCGGCCGACCGGCACCTGAAGGAGCTCTTCGAGCAGTTCGAGGCGTCCGGCGGGCGTCCCGACGCCATCGTGTTCACCGGGGACCTCGCCGACCGCGGCGAGCCCGAGGCGTACGAGCTGATCCGGCGCATCGTCGACCCGGTCGCGGCCAGGCTCGGCACGCGCGTCATCTGGGTCATGGGCAACCACGACGAGCGCGACGCGTTCCGGCGCGGCCTGCTCGGCGACGGCATCGGCGGGCAGCGGCCGGTCGACCGCGTCGACGACGTCGACGGGCTGCGCGTGATCACGCTCGACTCGACGGTGCCCGGCCATCACCACGGCGAGCTCTCGGGCGACCAGCTCGACTGGCTGGCCGAGGAGCTCGCCATCCCGGCACCGCACGGCACGATCCTCGCGATGCACCACCCGCCCGTGCCGAGCGTGCTCGACCTCGCCGTGTCGGTCGAGCTCCGCGACCAGCCCGCGCTCGCCGAGGTGGTCGCGGGCAGCGACATCCGCTCGATCATCGCCGGGCACCTGCACTACTCCTCGACCGCGGCGTTCGCGGGCATCCCGGTCTCGGTCGCGTCGGCGAGCTGCTACACGCAGGACCTCACGGTGCCGACTGGCGGCACGCGCGGATGGGACGGGGCTCGCGCCTTCAACCTCGTCCACGTGTACCCGACGACCGTGCTGCACTCGGTCGTGCCGCTCGGCGACCACGCGCCCCTCGACTTCATCGACCCGGCGGAGTCGGCCCGGCGCCTCTCGGCCGGCGGCATCGTGATCCCGGATGCCCCTGCGGCGTCCGCGCCGGCTTCCGGCATCGCGCCGCCCGTCGCCGAGTTCCAGCCGCTCGCCGTCGCGCCGTCGACGTCGGCGCTCC
>NZ_SDPL01000564.1 GCF_004135055.1 Agromyces binzhouensis
AGAAGCACCGCACGACCATCGGATCGCACGTTCGCCCCGTCTCGCGCCGCGACGGCCCGCCCGCCCTCGGCATCCTGCTCCTCTCCTCGCTCCGCCATCGGGGTCCGCCGGCCGCACTCGCGGCCGCCTGAGCGGTCACGACCCCGAATCCGTTCGCGCCGACGCGCCGAACCACTGCCGACGACACGGCAGCGCGTCCGCGCACCCCCACTTGGAGAAGAACACACCGATGCGATCCATCACCCGCACCACCGCCGTCGCCGCGACCGCCCTCGGCGTCGGCACCCTGCTCGCCCTCGCCGTGCCCGTCGCCGCGCAGGCCCACGTCAACGTCACGCCCAGCTCGACCGCCGCCGGATCGTACTCCGTGCTGGAGTTCGCCTCGGGCCACGGTTGCGACGCCTCGCCGACCACGTCGTACGCCGTCGAGATCCCCGAGTCGATCCTGTCCGTCACCCCGACGCTGAAGCCCGGATGGCAGGTCGAGAAGGTCATGGTCGAGCTCGACGAGCCGCTCGAGGGCGCCCACGGCGACGTCGTCGCCGAGCGCGTGGGCCAGGTCGTCTACACCGCCTCGACGCCGCAGCCCGACGGCTACCGGGAGACCTTCCAGATCCAGGTCCTGCTGCCCGAGGACGCGGCGGGCGAGCGCCTCGAGTTCCCCGTGCTGCAGTCCTGCGTCGAGGGTGAGAACGACTGGAGCGAGCCGTCGGGCGCCGACGGCGACGAGCCCGAGCGCCCGGCTCCGGCGATCGAGGTCACCGAGTCGACCGGCGACGCGCACGGCCACGACGATGCCGAGGCGTCGTCGGACGAGCACCCCGAGGCGCACGAGGCCGAGCAGACGGCGGCGTCGCAGGCTCCGGTCGACGTCGTCGGCCGTGTGCTCGGCATCACCGGCCTCGCAGTGGGAGCAGCCGGCCTCACCGTCGCGATCGCCGCGCGTCGCGGGAAGAAGGCCTGACGATCATGTCGCGCCGGAGCATCCCGCTCGCCGTCGCCGGGGCGGCGCTCGCCGCCCTGGCCGCGGTGGCCGGCCCTGCACTGCCCGCGTTCGCGCACAACACCGTGATCGCGATCTCGCCCGACGGCGAGGAGACCGTCACCGAGCAGCCGGGCGTCGTCTGGCTCGAGACGAACGACGCGCTGCTCGACGCCGAGGGTGCGGCCGCCATGGACGTGGTCGGCCCCGACGGGCGGCACTACGCCACGCAGTGCGCGACGGTCGACGGCGCGATCGCGAGCGTCGCGGCCGAACTCGGCGAGCCGGGCGAGTACACCGTCGTGTGGCGCGTCGTCTCGGCGGACGGCCACCCGATCTCGGGCGAGTTCGGGTTCGACTGGGAGCCCGCGGACGGCGAGCCCGTGGGCTCGGGGGCCGACGAGTCGCCGTGCGCCGACGTCGCGGGCACGGCCGAGGCCGGTGGGACGGACGAGGGCGGAGACACCGCGTCGAGCGGTGCCGCGCAGGACCTCGTGTGGATCGGCGCGGGCGTGCTGGCGGTCGCTGCCGCCGCCCTGGTGGCGTTCCTGGTCGGCTGGCGGAC
>NZ_SDPL01000565.1 GCF_004135055.1 Agromyces binzhouensis
GGCGCGGGCGCTCGCGCGCATCGCCGTCGACCACGACGGCGCGCGCGTGCTCGCCGTCGCGCACGGCACGCTCATCCGGCACGCGCTCGGCGAGCTCAGCGGCCACGAGGCGCAGAGCTACCCCAGGCTCGACAACCTGTCGTTCTCCCGGCTCGAACGAGCGGATGCCTCGTGGCGCGTGCTGACCGTCGGCGGCTCGTCGTTCGACGAGGTGCTGCCGTGGCTGCGTCCGGCCCGTGCGGGTGACGAGGGGCTGGGTCGCACCGCCTGAGCGCCGGCCGACGTGCGGCGCGTGTTGCGATCTCGGAACGATCGTGCGACGGGCCGATGTCGCCCCTCCCGGAGTCGGCCGCACCGGACGTATGATCCGGAAATGGAGGCACCGGGCAGCACCACCCTGGTCGTCGTGGGCGAGGAGGCGACCGCCGCGATCGGATCCCTCGCCGGGCTCGCGAACGTCGAGAGTGCGACGTTCGCCGAGATGACGGATGCCACCGACGCCGAGGTCGTCACCTGGTCGAGCACGTCGCACGCGCCGTTCGTCGTGCACGACCGGGATCCGCTCGGCCACGTGGCATCCGCGTGGGTCGAGTTCTACGACGAGCGGGCGACGCTCGGCGTCCTGCAGCTCGAGATCGAGCAGGTGATCGACGCGGTCGCCCGGCACGAGCTCCGGGTGCCCGACTACTACGTCGTCCTCGAGCCCGAGTCGCTGCGGGGGACCTGGATGCACTGGTGGCTCGGCGTGGTCGCCGCGGCGTCCCCGAACCGCGTGCTGCCGTGGGAGCCGGGCGATGCGCCGCTGGCCGGGCTCATCCGGCACCTGCCGACGGCTCGAGCGTGGCCCGAGGTGCATCGGTGGCTGCCGGGCGTGGTGAGGTCCGTGCCCGACCGGGTCGGACCGGGCCTCCCCGGCGCGGCCTGAGCACCGCGCGGCGGCTCAGTCGCCCGGGCGCCGTGCGCGCGCCCTGATGTGCAGGACGACGAACTCCGCGGGGCGGATCGGCGCGAAACCCACGAAGACCGGCAGGTCACCCGCATCGATGTCGCGCTCCGAGACCGTGTCGTTGTCGCACTTCACGAAGTACGCGCGATCGGGCGCGTTCCCCCGGCACGCACCGATCCGGAACAGCTCGTGCAGGAACGCGCCGACCGACTCGCGCACCTCCTCCCAGAGCGCCTCGGCGTTGGGTTCGAACCGCGTCCACTGCAGGCCGCGATCGAGGCTCTCCTCGAGGAAGAGCGCCGTGCGACGCACCGGGACGTACTTCCACGCGCTCGCCGCCGCGTCCGCGCCCGCCAGCGTGCGTGCTCCCCAGACGACCGGCCCGTGCCCCGCGAAGGTGCGCAACGTGCTGATGCCCGCCGTGTTGAGCCATTCGGCGTCGCGGTTCCCGAGGTCGAACTCGAGGCCGTCGGCGCCGCGGACGTCCGCGTCGGTTCCGGCCGGTGCCGACCACACGCCGTGCGCCGCATCGCTGCGCGCCAGCACGCCGGCCACGGACGCCGAGGCGGCGAACGTCTCGACGGACCCGGCGCGCGACG
>NZ_SDPL01000566.1 GCF_004135055.1 Agromyces binzhouensis
GGCCTGGCTGCCCGCGTCGACGGCGGACTCGCGCTGCCCGAGGCCTGACCCGAGGACCGGCCGGTTCGCCGGCGATCGCCGCGGTGCGGACCCGCGCCGCTACTCCGCGTCGAGCCCGATGAGCTCGAACGCCTCGACCGGCGCCCGGCGACCCTTCACCATGAGGGCGCCGAGGGGCCGGAGCACGGCCGACCCGCCGAGGAGCCGTGCGGTCTCCGCGCCGATCGCGACCCCGCCGACCGGAGCCGAGCCCTCGAGGCGCGAGGCGACGTTCACGGCGTCGCCGATCACGGTGTAGGTGCGCCCGCCGCCCGTGCCCAGTATGCCGACGTTCGCCACGCCCGAGTTCACCCCGACCCGGAACCGCGGCCAGTCCGGATGGTCGGCCTGCACCGCGACCGCGGCCTGCTGGAGTGCGAGCGCCGCGCCCGCCGCCCGACTCGCGTGCGATGCCGCCGACCCGGCATCCTCGAACACGACCATGACCGCGTCCCCGATCAGCCGGTCCACCCGACCTCCGAAGCGCTCCACGAGGGGCGGGATCACGTCGGTGAAGTACGCGTTCAGCGTGGCGGTGACCTCGGCCGGGTCGTGCGCCTCCGAGAAGCTCGTGAATCCGGCCAGGTCGGCGAAGAGCACCGACACCTCGCGCTCGCCGGCCGCGGTGTCGCGCGTGTAGAGGCCCGACCAGCGCTCCTCGCGCCACGACCGCTGCGCCGCGATCACGATGACCACGAACGCGGCGAGCATGAGCACGTGCCACTCCCACCACGACAGGTGCCAGTTGCGGCCGAACACGACCGCGATCTCGGCCTCGGCCAGGAGGGTGAACGCTGCGGCGAACGCGAGCGGCAGCGGCGACGCGGCGTGCCGAGGCATCCGGAAGTACCTGACGACCGCGACGGCGTAGCAGGCGAGGCCGACGACCGCGAGCACGACGAACGGGCCCGTCATGCGCTCGGGCGGCGAGGCGGCGAGGGGCCCGACCTCGAGCAGCGATGCGGCCGCCCAGATCAGCATGACCCCGACGAGCGCGGCCACGAGCCACGGCGCCAGCCGCAGCACCCGGGCGCCGTGCGCCCCGTCGAGGTCGGCGCTCGACCAGGCGGCGAACACCGCGGCGATCGTGAGGCCGACCGGGGTGGCGAGCGCGAATCCGGTGTTGCTGCCCGAGAGGAGCACGCCCGGCGTGGCGAGTGCGTGGAGCGCGAGGAATCCGGCCGCGGCGAGGAACGACAGCGACACGAGCACCAGGCGCGCGTCGTGGCGCAGCCGCGCCGCGGCGGCGACCGCCCACGCGAGCGCGGCGTTGATGGCGCCGGCGGCGAGCACCAGCCAGAAGTGCGTCGGCTGGTGCTCCCACTCGAGGTCGAGCGCAGGCCGGGCGATGAGCAGGGCGAGACCCGCGAGCGGGATCGCGAGGATCACGATGGTCCAGAGGACGCGCCCGGCAGTCGGCGGCGGTGCCGTCGGACCGGTGCCGGGCGCGAGGCCGGTCACGGCCCGGACGCCTCCGCGCCGTGTCTCGCCGGCTCGGCCGTT
>NZ_SDPL01000567.1 GCF_004135055.1 Agromyces binzhouensis
GGGTGCGAGGCCGGCTCGGCGGGACGTGGCGCGCCGGAGTCGTGCCCTGCGGCACGGGACCGCCGGCCTCCGCCTCCGCGAACGGGTCGCCGGCGAGCTCGGGCGCGAGTCCCAGCTCGTCGTGGATGCGCGTCCATACCGCAGCAGGCGGGGCCTCGAGGTCATCGGGCGAACCCTCGCGTCCGAGGTGGACGGTTCGCGCGAGCGCCGCGTACTCGGCCGCGCACGTGTCGCAGGCTTCGAGGTGGGTGCGGACCGCGGCATCGGGCTCGCGGCCGTCGAGGGCCAGCACGGCCAGCTCGTCAGGCTCGACGTGGTCCATCTTCCACCTCCCATCGTGATCTCAACCGGGTCAGGCTGCGTCGTACATGGCTCTTCACGGTGCCGATCGGCAGGTCCAGGGCCTCGGCGATCTGCGAATGGCTGAGCTGGTCGTAGAACGCCAACCGCATGACCCGTCGCGGTACGGGCTCCAGGCGGTCCAGCTCCTCGGCGACCATGGCCCGTTCGGCGAAGTCGTCGTCGACCTCGGTCGCGGCGACGGATGCCTCGGCGACGAGGGTCTCCTCGAGGCGTCGGGCGCGCGAGCGCGCCTCGTGCGCGTCGGCGATGCGGTGCTTGGTGATGCCCACGATCCACGCGCTGAGCGTCGACCGCGAGATGTCGAAGGTGGCCCGCCCACGCCACGCGGCGAGGTAGACCTGCTGGGTCACGTCCTCGGCGTCGGTCCGATCGCCGAGCGACCGGAGCGCCAGCCGGAAGACCAGTGGCGACCAACGCGTGTACGCCTCGCGGAGCGCACGCTCGTCGCCTGCGGAGAACTGCTCCGCGAGGGCTCGGTCGTCGAGGGTGTCGAAGGCGATCGGGCTCACCGTGCGGCGCTCATCCCTTCGTGGGCTCTGGCGGGACCGCACGTCGATCATGACGAGCGGCGGCGCCGCGATCGTCGACTGCGGCGTGGCCATCAGCATAGCGAGCACCTCCTCCCATCTCCTCGGCATCGAGCGGTCATGTCGGAACTGCGGTCACGACGAGGTTGCTGAGGTACCGCCGCGCCTCGTAGTCGAACGCGCCGCCGCACGTGACGAGCGTCAATCGCGGCGGCCCGGAGCGATCGAACGCGGCATCCCAGTCCACGGCGGTCTTCTCGGTGACCTCGAGCGAATCGACGGCGTACGCGTGACGCGTGCCCGCGGCATCCGTCACGATCACCGCGGTACCCGGTGCCGCATCCTTCAGCCTCGCGAAGGGCAGGACGTCGTACTCGAGGGAGTCGACGTGGGCCGCGATGACGGTCGATCCGGCGTCCGACTCGGGCGCCGGCCCCCACCGGTACCAGGCGGCGAGCGCCGGATCGTCGAACAGTCCCATCGACCCGTCGGCCCCGAGGCCGACCGGCTCGATCGACATGTCGATGCCGAGGTCGGGGACCTCGATCCGGACCGGGGCCGGGGGCGCGGGGGCCCGATTCGCCTCGAGCGCCGCGGAGCGCCGCGGGATCTCGGGAACGGCGGATGCCGGAGCCGCCGCGGCGGGCCGGG
>NZ_SDPL01000568.1 GCF_004135055.1 Agromyces binzhouensis
CGACGCCGACTCGTCGAGCGGCCGCCCGGGCGGCGAGGAGCTCGGCCGCGCCGAGCACCGGTTCGACGCCGGCGGCGGCGAGGTCGTGCGGGTCGAAGCCGTCGGCATGGCGTCGGAGCATCGCGACCTCCGCATCGCGCTCCGGCACGTCGAGCACGAGCTTCAACAGGAAGCGGTCGAGCTGGGCCTCCGGGAGCGCGTACGTGCCCTCGTACTCGATCGGGTTCTGGGTGGCGGCGACGAGGAAGGGGGCGGGCAGCGGGCGCGTCACCCCGTCGACCGAGACCTGCCGTTCCTCCATGGCCTCGAGGAGCGCCGACTGCGTCTTGGGAGGCGTGCGATTGATCTCGTCGGCCAGGAGCAGGTTCGTGAACACCGGCCCCTCGCGGAACGCGAACTCGCCGGATCGCGGGTCGTACGCGAGCGAGCCGGTCACGTCGCCGGGCATGAGGTCGGGCGTGAACTGCACACGTCGCGTCTCGAGGCGGAGCGTCCTGCTCAGGGTCCGCACGAGCAGCGTCTTCGCGACGCCGGGGACGCCCTCGAGCAGCACGTGCCCGTCGGCGAGCAGTGCGATGATGAGGCCGGTCACGGCGCCGTCCTGGCCGACGACCGCCTTGCCCACCTCGGTGCGGACGCGGTCGAGCGCGCCGCGCAGCTGCGCGTCGTCGGGGGTCGGGTCGGTCATGGTCGCCTTCCTGTCGGGTCGGTGGCTTCTGGTGCCTGGTCTGGTGCGATACCGGCGCGGACGGCGCGCTCGAGCTCGTCGAGGTCGCGGGCGAGGCGGACCAGGTCGCGGTCGCCGTGCGGTTCGGCGTCGACGAGCAGTGCGCGAACGGATGCCGCGGGCCGGCCGGTCGTGCTCGCTGCGGCCGCGACCACTGCGTCGACCTCGGCCGATCGTGGCAGGCGGAGCGCGGCGGCCAGTCGCCGGATTGCGCCGATCCGCAGCTGGTCGAGCGACCGCAGTCGCGCCGAGCTCCGCGCATAGAGGCGAGCCCGGCCCTCCCCGGTCTCGGAGGCGGGGACGTGCACGGGGAGGTCCTCGACGACGAGCGGACCGAATCGCCGGCCTCGCCAGATCCCGGCGACGACGGTGACGACCACGAGGAGGACGAGGAGCGGGCTCACCCAGCCCGGCGTCAACTCGGTGAGCGTCGGCGCGGCGGCGGCATCCGCGTCGCCGGGACCGGGGAGGTACCAGGCGACCTCGTCGCGTTCGCCGAGCAGGCCGATCGCGAGGGCCGCGTTGCCGGCCTCGTCGACCGTCTCGTTCGCGAACGGCGTCGTGGCGCCCACCAGGACCACCTCGGCGCCGTCGGGCGAGGTGCCGGCGACGAGTGCGAATCCGTCGCCGGACGGGAAGCAGCCCGAGAATCCCGATGCCGCCGCGTCATCGTCGATCGAGAGGAGGCGCTGGCCGTCGGAGAGCTCGCCGGCCCGATCGGCGGCCGGCAGTCCGCACGCGGCGTCGGCGGGAGCACCCTCGGCGGCGCCGGCGAGTCGGACCCCGGGCGCGAGCACCTCGAGCGCG
>NZ_SDPL01000569.1 GCF_004135055.1 Agromyces binzhouensis
GGGCGCGGCGTCGGCAGGCTCGGCGGCGTGCGCGCCCGCGATCGGCGCGACCATGACCTCGTCGATGCCGTGGCGCTCGGCGAGGGTGCGCACGGCGGATGCCGCGGCATCCGCCTCACCGATGACCCACCGGGTGCGCATGCGCGCGATCACGTCGTCGGAATCGGAGTCGCGCGGTGCGGCCTGCGCCTCCTCGACGGTCTCGAGGGGGCGCATCGGGCGGTTGAGGCGCAGTCGCGCCATCGCGCGCAGCTGCGGCAGCGCGCGGGCCTCGGCTTCGTCGATCGCGTCGGCGACGACCGCGTTCAGCGTGAGGATCGTCTGCGGCGACGGATGCCGCTCGCTCGGCCGGTAGCCGGAGCGGTAGAGCTCGAGCGCCTGCTCGAGGCCCTCGCCCGAGAAGTGGTTGGCGAACACGTACGGCAGGCCGAGCTCGGCCGCCAGCCTCGCCGAGTAGTCCGAGCTGCCGAGCAGCCACAGCTCGGGCACCGCGGTCGCCGCGGGCGTCGCCTGGATCGGGTACTCGCGGCCGCTCGTGAGGCGCAGCGTCGCTCCGTCGGGCGAGAGCAGGCTGAGGATGTCGGCGACGTGGTCGGGGAACCGGTCGACGTCGGCCGTCGGGCCGCTCACGCGCAGGAGCTGCGTGATCACGGGATCGCTCCCCGGCGCCCGCCCGATGCCGAGGTCGATGCGACCGGGCGCGAGCGCCTCGAGCGCCGCGAACTGCTCGGCCACCACGAGCGGCGCGTGGTTCGGCAGCATCACGCCGCCCGAGCCGACGCGGATGCGCTCGGTGCGCGCCGCGGTCGCCGCGATGAGCACGGGCGGCGTCGTCGACGCCACCGACGGCATGTTGTGGTGCTCGGCGAACCAGTAGCGGGTGAAGCCGAGCCGGTCGGCGGCCTGCGCGAGGGCGACGGATGCCGCGACGGCCTCCGCCGAGGACTGCCCGCTCCGGACGGGGACGAGATCGAGGACCGAGAGGCGCGGCATGAGAGACATCCCCACCTGCAACCGGCCCCGCCGGCGCGCTATTCCGCGGGGTCGAGGGGTCGGCGGATCGCGTCCGGAAGCTCGGGATAACCCTGAGCGGATCGGCGGGATCGTCCTGATCCTCGTCCTTCGTCCGCGCCGTTGTATGGAACCTGCGTCGTGAGCGCCCCCGGTCATCCGGGCGGCCGTCGGACCAGGCCGTGACGGCCGCCGCCCGGCCCGCGACCCGTAACCCGTGAAAGGACCACCAGTGAACCCGCTTGCCTCCGAGACCGTCGCGGCCGAGACCGCGGCGGCCCCCGAGACCACCGCCCCGGCCGTCCAGGCCGAGTCCGCCGCGCCGTCGATGTCGCTCCGCGAGTCGTTCGCGATCCTCGCCGAGCGCCTCGACGGCCGCCTCTCCCTGCCGGGCGACCCCGGCTACGACGCCGACCGCCTCGCATGGAACCTCGCCGTCGACCAGCGTCCCGCCGCGGTCGTGGTCGCGGCATCCGTCGCCGACGTCGCCCGCACCGTGCGCACCGCCCGCGAGCTCGGG
>NZ_SDPL01000057.1 GCF_004135055.1 Agromyces binzhouensis
GGGCGCGTCGGGCGGCGACCGCGGCACGCGATGCGGCGACCCGGTCGACCTCGGGCGGGGCGGATGCCACGGCGCGATCAGACATCGAGCGCCCCCACCTCGTCGGCGCGTCGCGCGATCGCGTCCGCGATCCCGTCGGGACCGGCGGCGAGCAGTCCCCGGCTGTCGGTCAGGATCGCCCCGGGGGCGAGCGAACCCAGCCGTGCCGGGACGTCGCGGAGCTCGCCGCCCTGGAAGCCGATCCCGGGAACCAGCACGGGCACCCGCGGGCGGGCGTCGCTCGAGACGTCGATGCCGAACTCCTCGGGCACGATGGTGGCGCCGAGCACGACGCCGACCGAGCCGAACGGTCGCTCGTCGGCGCCGTCGCGGCTCCGGTTCCAGGCGTCCACGCCCGACACGATCGCACCGGCCACCGACGAGCCCTCGCGGCTCGACCCCTGCAGCACGGCCTGCTGGATCGCCGCCGCCTCGGGGTTCGAGGTCGCCGCGACGACGAACAGGCCGGCCTGCGCGGCCTCCGCCTGGCGCATCACGCCCTCGATCGAGCCGAGGCCCTGGTAGGCGTAGATCGTCATGGCGTCGGCGCGCAGCGACGATCCGTGCGAGAGCCACGCCTCGCCGTACGCCTCGAC
Organism: Agromyces binzhouensis; assembly: GCF_004135055.1. Classification (GTDB taxonomy): domain Bacteria; phylum Actinomycetota; class Actinomycetes; order Actinomycetales; family Microbacteriaceae; genus Agromyces; species Agromyces binzhouensis. The sequence continues at coordinate 636 of NZ_SDPL01000057.1, forward strand.
GGTCGAGCCGATGTCGCCGCGCTTGACGTCGGCGATCACGAGGAGGCCCGCGTCGCGGGCGAGCTCGAGCACGCGCTCGAGGGCGACGTAGCCGGCCGAGCCGTGGCGTTCGAAGAACGACACCTGCGGCTTGACGATCCCGACCCGCCCGGCGGCGGCATCCACCACCCGGAGCCCGAACTCGCGAACGCCCGCCCCGGAGTCCGGGAGCCCCCACTCGTCGAGGAGCCAGGCGTGCGGGTCGATGCCCACGCAGAGGCGCCCGCGCGTGCCGAATGCCGCGTCGAGGCGTTCGCCGAACGAGGCGAGGCCGTTCACTCGGCGACCTCTCCGGCCCGGCGGCGCGCATACTCCTGCAGGCTCGTGACCTCGAAGCCACCGTCGTTCACGTCGAGGGACGCGACCGCGGCCGAGAGCTCCGCGATGGTGGTGAACAGCGGGATGTCCGCCGCGACCGCAGCGGCACGGATCTCGTAGCCGTCGGCGCGCGCCGAGCGACCGCTCGGCGTGTTCACGACCACGTCGATCTCGCCGCGGTGGATCAGCTCCACGACCGAGGTCGCGTCCTCGCCCTCCTTCTCGCTGTACTTCAGCACCACGTCGGCCCCGATGCCGTTGCGACGGAGCACCTCTGCCGTGCCCTCGGTCGCCACGAGGTCGTAGCCGAGCTGCTGCATCCGGAGCACCGGGAGGATGATCGCGCGCTTGTCGCGGTCGGAGACCGAGACGAACACGCGACCCGACAGCGGCATCCCGCCGTAGGCGGCGAGCTGGCTCTTCGCGAACGCGCGCGGGAAGTCGCGGTCGATGCCCATGACCTCGCCGGTCGAGCGCATCTCGGGGCCGAGCACCGAGTCGACCATGATGCCCTCGCGGGTGCGGAACCGGTGGAACGGCAGCACGGCCTCCTTGACGGCGACCGGCGCGTCGAGCGGCACCCTCGAGCCGTCGACCTCGGGCAGCAGCCCCTCGGCGACGAGGTCGCGGATCGAGTCGCCGACCATGATGCGGGACGCCGCCTTCGCGAGCGGGATGCCGAGCGCCTTCGAGACGAAGGGCACCGTGCGACTCGCGCGCGGGTTCGCCTCCAGCACGTAGAGCACGCCCGCCGCGACCGCGAACTGCACGTTGAGGAGGCCCCGCACGCCGACGCCCTCCGCGATCGCGCGCGTCGCCGTGCGCACCCGGTCGACCTCGGCACGACCGAGCGTGACCGGCGGGAGCGTGCAGCTCGAGTCGCCCGAGTGGATGCCGGCCTCCTCGATGTGCTCCATGACGCCCCCGACGTAGAGCTCGGTGCCGTCGTAGAGCGCGTCGACGTCGATCTCGATGGCGTCGTCGAGGAAGCGGTCGACGAGCAGCGGATGGGTCGGGCCCACGATGCCCTGGTCCTCGATGCGAGCGAAGTAGTCGACGAGGGAGGGCGTGTCGTACACGATCTCCATGCCGCGGCCGCCGAGCACGAAGCTCGGGCGCACGAGCACCGGGTAGCCGATCTGCTCGGCCACCTGCACGGCGCCCGCGAGCTCGGTCGCGGTGCCGTTGCGCGGGGCCAGCAGGCCCGCACCGTCGAGGATGGCGGCGAACTGCCCGCGCTCCTCGGCGAGGTCGATCGCGTCGGGCGTGGTGCCCAGGATCGGCACGCCGGCGGCCTCGAGCCCCTTCGCGAGCCCGAGCGCGGTCTGGCCGCCGAGCTGGACGACGACGCCCACGAGCTCGCCCGACTGGGACTCGGCGTGGATCACCTCGAGCACGTCCTCGAGCGTGAGCGGCTCGAAGTAGAGTCGATCGCTCGTGTCGTAGTCGGTCGAGACCGTCTCGGGGTTGCAGTTGATCATGATCGTCTCGTACCCGGCCTCGGAGAGCGCGAACGACGCGTGCACGCACGAGTAGTCGAACTCGACGCCCTGGCCGATGCGGTTCGGACCGGAGCCGAGGATGACGACCTTCCGGCGGTCGCTCGGCGCGACCTCGGTCTCGAGGTCGTAGCTCGAGTAGTGGTACGGGGTGAGCGCCGGGAACTCGCCCGCGCACGTGTCGACGGTCTTGAACACCGGGCGGACGCCGAGGATGTGGCGGACCTCGCGCGCGTCGGCCTCGCCGAAGCCGCGGAGCTGGCCGATCTGCGCGTCCGAGAACCCGTGGTCCTTCGCGAGGAGCAGCGTGTCGGTGTCGAGGGCGTCTGCGCCGGCGATCCGCTCGGCGACCTCGTTGATGAGCACGATCTGGTCGAGGAACCACGGGTCGATCTTCGTGGCCTCGAAGGCCTGCTCGATCGACGCGCCCTTCCGGAGCGCCTGCTGGACGAGCACGATCCGGCCGTCGGTCGGCACCGAGGCCTCCTCGAGCAGTTCGTCGACCGATCGCGACTCGTCGCCCCAGTGGAAGCTCGATCCGCGCTTCTCCAGCGAGCGCAGCGCCTTCTGCAGCGCCGTCGTGTAGTTGCGGCCGATCGCCATGGCCTCGCCGACCGACTTCATGGTCGTCGTCAGCGTCGGGTCGGCGGCGGGGAACTTCTCGAACGCGAACCGCGGCACCTTCACGACGACGTAGTCGAGCGTCGGCTCGAACGACGCCGGCGTCACCTTCGTGATGTCGTTCGGGATCTCGTCGAGGCGGTAGCCGATCGCGAGCTTCGCCGCGATCTTCGCGATCGGGAAGCCCGTGGCCTTCGACGCGAGCGCCGAGGACCGCGAGACGCGCGGGTTCATCTCGATGACGATCACGCGCCCGTCGGCGGGGTCGACCGCGAACTGGATGTTGCAGCCGCCCGTGTCGACGCCGACGGCGCGGATGATGTCGATGCCGATGTCGCGGAGCTTCTGGTACTCGCGGTCGGTCAGCGTGAGCGCGGGCGCGACCGTGATCGAGTCGCCCGTGTGCACGCCGACGGGGTCGACGTTCTCGATCGAGCAGACGACGACGGTGTTGTCGGCCGTGTCGCGCATGAGCTCGAGCTCGTACTCCTTCCAGCCGAGGATGGACTCCTCCAGGAGCACCTCGGTGGTCGGCGAGTCGTGCAGGCCCTGCGTCACGATGCGGACGAGGTCCTCCTCGGTGTACGCGAAGCCCGAGCCGAGGCCGCCCATCGTGAACGACGGTCGGACCACGAGCGGGTAGCCGAGGTCGAGCGCGAACTCCTTCGCCTGCTCGAGCGTCGTGGCGACGTGCGAGCGGGCGACGTCGGCGCCGGCCTCGATGACGAGGTCCTTGAAGAGCTGGCGGTCCTCGCCCTTGCGGATCGCGTCGACCTTGGCGCCGATGAGCTCGACGCCGTGCTTGTCGAGGATCCCGGCGTCGTGCAGGGCGATCGCGGCGTTCAGCGCGGTCTGGCCGCCGAGCGTCGGCAGCACGGCGTCCGGCTTCTCCTTGACGATGATCGACTCGATCACCTCGGGGGTGATCGGCTCGACGTACGTCGCGTCGGCGAAGCCGGGGTCGGTCATGATCGTGGCCGGGTTCGGGTTCACGAGGATGACCCGGACGCCCTCCGCCCGGAGGACGCGGCAGGCCTGGGTGCCCGAGTAGTCGAACTCGGCGGCCTGCCCGATGACGATCGGGCCCGACCCGATGACGAGGACGGAATTGATGTCGTCGCGCTTGGGCATTACTTCCCGGCCTCCTGGCTGTCGTCGGTGGTCCTGTTCGCGATGACCATGTCGCGGAAGCGGTCGAAGAGGTAGTTGGCGTCGTGCGGGCCGGCCGCCGACTCCGGGTGGTACTGGACCGAGAACGCGGGGATGTCGAGGCAGTTCAGGCCCTCGACGACGTCGTCGTTGAGGTCGACGTGGCTGACCTCGACGCGGCCGAAGCCCTGGCTCGACTCGCTGACGGCGTCGGTCGGCGCCGCGACGGCGAAGCCGTGGTTGTGCGCGGTGATCTCCACCCGCCCGGTCGCCCGGTCGAGCACCGGCTGGTTGATGCCGCGGTGCCCGAACGGCAGCTTGTACGTGTCGAAGCCGAGCGCGCGCCCGAGCAGCTGGTTGCCGAAGCAGATGCCGAAGTACGGCAGGCCGGCGCGGAGCGCCGAGCGGAGGAGCTCGACGTGACGCTCGGACGCGCTCGGGTCACCGGGGCCGTTCGAGAAGAACAGCGCGTCGGGTTCGAGCGCGAGCACGTCGTCGACCGTGACCGTCTGCGGGAGCACGTGCACGTCGAAGCCCCGCTCGGCGAGGTAGTTCAGCGTCGACGTCTTCACGCCGAGGTCGAGCACGGCGACCGAGCCGACGCGCTCGCCCGTCGCGGGCAGCGTGTAGCGCTCGCCCGTCGAGACCGCCCCGGACAGGTTGCGGCCCGTCATCTGCTCGCCGGACTGCACCAGGTCGAGCTGCTCGCCGGGCGAGAGGTGGGCCTCCTCGCCGGAGAAGACGCCCGCGCGCATCGCCCCGAGCGAGCGGATGTGCCGCGTGACCGCGCGCGTGTCGATGCCGCTGATGCCGACGACGCCGGCCGCGGCGAGGTCGTCGTCGAGGCTCCGCTGGGAGCGGAAGTTCGACACGACCCGGGATGGGTCGCGCACGACGAAGCCCGCGACCCAGATGCGTGCGGACTCCATGTCCTCGTCGTTCATGCCCGTGTTGCCGATGTGCGGCGCGGTCATGAGCACGATCTGGCCGGCGTACGACGGGTCGGTCAGCGTCTCCTGGTAGCCGGTCATCCCGGTCGCGAACACGGCCTCGCCGAGCGTGCGCCCGCGGGCGCCGTAGGCGCGACCCTCGTACCGGGTGCCGTCCTCCAGCACGAGCACGGCTCTGGTGAGGTCGATCGCAGCGGCGGGCGCCTGCTCGTCGACGGTGGTCGGGGTCTCAGTCATCCGAGGCCTCGCTCTCCTCTGCTTCCGGCTGCGGCGCCTCGGGCGCCGCAGCGATCTCGTTCACGGCGGCCACGAACCGGGCGGAATCGCCCGGGTACCGGCACCGAAGGTAGCTGTCGACCCGCGTCGGAACCTCGGGCTCCGACCGGTCGTCGACCATCCAGGTGAGGGCCACGAGGCCCTCGGGCTCGACCCCGCGATCGATCGCGTAGGTCGCCGTCCCGGCGGCCGCGATGCGGTCGGCCGGGATGAAGCTCGCCAGCTCGCCCGCGATGCGGAGGAGCACGCCCTTGCGGTGCACCTCGACGCGCGCCGAGCCGCGGAAGGCGAGGCCCTCGACGGCGAGCCGCTCGAGGGGGTCGCCCTCGGGGGTCGTCGCGACGTAGAGCGCCTCGATCTCGAGCGTGGTGGTCCCGGGGTCGGCGGGCGGCGCGTACGCGGCGAGGGTCTCGTCGCGCACCGTGCGACGGCGCCAGGAGCGCCACATCAGCCAGGCGGCCACGGCGACGATCGCGACCGCGACGAGCGCGCCGATCCATCGGTTATCCACGCGCGCTCCCCTCGGGACGACGGGCGGATGCCGCGGCGACCTCGGCGGCGGGCCGGACCGCGCCGTCGAGCACCGTCGGCACGCCGCGGTGGAACGTCGCGACGACGCGCCCGGGGAGCGTGCGTCCGAGGTAGGGCGAGTTGACGCTGCGTCCGGCGAGCCGGTCGACGCCGAAGTCCGCGGTCGCGCTCGGGTCGAGGAGGGTGAGCTCTGCGGCCGATCCGGTCGCGACGGGCTCGCCGTGGCCTCGCAGGCGGCCGATCCGCGCGGGCGTCGCGGAGAGCACCCGCGCGACGTCGGCCCAGCCCATCAGGCCGGAGTCGACCATGGTCTGCTGGACCACGGACAGCGCCGACTCGAGGCCGACCATGCCGTTCGCGGCGGCGTCCCACTCGCACTCCTTCGCCTCGACCGGGTGCGGTGCGTGGTCGGTCGCGACGATGTCGATCGTGCCGTCGGCGAGGGCCGCGCGGAGCGCGTCGACGTCCTCCTGGCGGCGCAGCGGCGGGTTGACCTTGTACCGGGGGTCGTACCCGGCGACGAGGTCCTCGGTGAGCAGCAGGTGGTGCGGCGTGACCTCGGCGGTGACGTCGATGCCGCGGGCCTTCGCCCAGCGGATGACCTCGACCGACCCGGCCGTCGAGACGTGGCACACGTGCAGGCGCGACCCGACGTGCTCGGCGAGGAGCACGTCGCGCGCGATGATCGACTCCTCGGCGACCGCGGGCCAGCCGGCCAGGCCGAGCTCGCCCGAGAGCGCGCCCTCGTTCATCTGCGCGCCCTGGGTGAGGCGAGGCTCCTGCGCGTGCTGGGCGATGACTCCGTCGAACGCCTTGACGTACTCGAGGGCCCGGCGCATGAGGAGCGGGTCGAAGACGCAGAAGCCGTCGTCGCTGAAGACGCGCACGCCGGCGCGCGAGGCGGCCATGGCGCCGAGTTCGGCGAGCTGCTCGCCCTTCAGCCCGACGGTGACGGCGCCGATCGGCTGCACGGTCGCGTAGCCCGCGGCCTCGCCGAGCGTGAGCTCCTGCTCGACGACGCCCGCCGTGTCGGCGACGGGGAACGTGTTCGCCATGGCGAACACGGCCGTGAAGCCGCCGGCCGCGGCCGCACGGGTGCCCGTGAGCACGGTCTCGCTCTGCTCGTAGCCCGGCTCGCGGAGGTGCGTGTGGAGGTCGACGAGGCCGGGAAGGGCGACCAGCCCGTCGGCGTCGACGACCGTCGCGCCCGCGGCATCCGCCACCGTGCCGACGTCTGCGATGCGCCCGTCGTCGAGCAGGATGTCGGCGCGCTCGCCCGTGGGCAGGGTCGCACCGCGGATCAGGAACGACTCGCTCATCGGGACTCACCCCGTTCGCCGGACAGCAGCAGGTATAGGGCGGCCATTCTCACTGATACTCCGTTCGCGACCTGCTCGCGCACCGTCGACTGCGTGGAGTCGGCGGCGCGGGCGGCGATCTCGAGCCCGCGGTTCATCGGGCCCGGATGCATGACCATCGTAGTCTCGGGAAGCTGGGCGAACCGGTGGTCGTCCAGCCCCCAGGTGCGCGCGTATTCGCGGCTGTTCGGGAAGAACGCTCCGTGCATGCGCTCCGCCTGGATGCGGAGCATCATGACGACGTCGGGTCCGGTGGCGAGTGCTCGGTCGAGGTCGTACTCGATCGCGGCGGGCCAGCCGGACACGTCGACGGGCACGAGCGTCGGCGGCGCCACGAGCGTCACGTCGGCGCCGAGCGTCTCGAGGAGCCACACGTTCGAGCGGGCGACCCGCGAGTGCAGGACGTCGCCGACGATCACGACCCGCACGCCGTCGAGGTCGCGGCCGCGCGAGGCCGCGCCGTGGAGGCGGCGGCGCATCGTGAAGGCGTCGAGCAGTGCCTGGGTGGGATGCTCGTGGGTGCCGTCGCCGGCGTTCACGACGCCCGCGTCGATCCATCCGCTCGTGGCGAGCGTGAGGGGCGCACCCGAGGCGGGGTGGCGGATCACGACGCCGTCGGCGCCCATCGCCTGCAGCGTCTGCGCCGTGTCCTTCAGCGATTCGCCCTTGGAGACGCTCGAGCCCTTGGCGCTGAAGTTGATGACGTCGGCCGAGAGCCGCTTCGCGGCGGCCTCGAACGAGATGCGCGTGCGCGTGGAGTCCTCGAAGAAGAGGTTCACGACGGTGCGGCCGCGGAGCGTGGGCAGCTTCTTGACCTCGCGCTCCTGGACGGCGGCCATGTCCTCGGCGATGTCGAGCAGCGCGATGGCGTCGTCGCGCGACAGGTCGCGCGTGCTGAGCAGGTGCCTCACTCGTCACCGCCCTCGATCGTGACGGCGTCGTCGCCGTCGACCTCGGCCAGGTGCACGTTGATGCGCTCGCGGGTCGAGCTCGGCAGGTTCTTGCCGACGTAGTCCGCGCGGATCGGGAACTCGCGGTGGCCGCGGTCGACGAGCACCGCGAGGCGCACCGCGCGGGCGCGGCCGAGGTCGGCGAGCGCGTCGAGGGCGGCGCGGATGGTGCGGCCCGAGTAGAGCACGTCGTCGACGAGCACCACGACCCGGCCGTCGATGCCGTCGCCCGGCACCTCGGTCGGGTGGGTGGCGCGCACGGGGTTGCGGCCCAGGTCGTCGCGGTACATCGTCACGTCGAGCGCCCCTGCGGGCACGTCGACGCCGGCGATCCGGGACACGAGCCGGGCGAGTCGCTCGGCCAGCGCCACGCCGCGCGTGGGAATGCCGAGGAGGACGAGATCGTCGGCGCCGCGATTGGCTTCGAGGATCTCGTGGGCGATACGGGTCAGCGCCCGCTCGAGGTCTGCCTGCTGGAGCACGGTGCGCACAGCGATGCGGACTCCCTTCTCCGCCTCACGGGACGGGCTTCAAGGTTGTCGGTCGCTCGATCCTACCAGCGGCGATGGGGCGCAGGGTGCCGTGGCGCCCGCCGTGCGGGCGGGTGCTCCGCTACGGTGCGGACATGCGATCGCGCCCGAGCCGTTCCGTCGCGGTGACCGCGGCCCTGCTGGCCGCCGCCTGGGCGTTCGTCCTCCTGCCGCCGCAGCAGCACGCATGGTCGGGCGGGTACGCCATGCCGCGTTGGCTGTTCGTGCTCGATCGACTGCCCCCGTACGACGCCGTGCGCGGCTGGCTCGTGTCGGTCGGGCAGCCCGACTTCTACCTGGTCTTCGGCGCCGCGGCATCCGTGTCGTTCGCCCTCGCCTGGTTCGCCACCGGCCCCGCCTTCGCCGCGCTCGGCTGGGCGGGACGGGTGCTCGGCTGGCTTGTGCTCGCCGGCGCCGCGGTCACGCTGCTCAGCTACCTCAACCACGCCGACGGCGCGCCGCTCCGGGTGCTCTGGGGCGCGGAGGCGCTCGTGATCATGGCGATCGGACTCTGGGCGCTGGTCGTCGCGTTCCTCGCGCCGCGCGGCGCGGGGATCCCGGTCTGGGAGCGCGTGCTCCTCGGTGCCACCCTGCCGGTCCTGGTGGGCGCGACCGCGCTGTTCACGTACTGGCCGCACGGGACGCTCATCGGGTTCGGGCTGGAGGCTGCGGCGCTCGCGGCATGGGGTGCCCGGCCGGACTCGCCCGCGGTCGGGAACGGAGTCGGCCCGGTCGACTGAAGCTCGCGAATCGCGGAGGGGGCGGGATGCGTTCGCATCCCGCCCCCTCCGCCATCGGGCGCGCGGCGGCTCAACGCGAACGCGCCGGTCCGCGCAGGACACGCGAGGCGATGACGAGCGCCGCGGCGATGAGTACGACGTTCTTCGCCACGTACTGGCCGAGGAGCGTCGGGCCGCCGGCCGTGACCAGCTGGTCGGTGAAGAACACGATCGGCGAGAGGATGCCGACGAACGCGACCGCGAGGACCACCAGCCCGAGCCTCGCAGTGCGGCCCGAGATCAGGAGCAGGCCAGCCGTGGTCTCGATGACGGCCGTGAGCACGAGCGCGAGCTGGCCGCCCACGAGGCCGAACGTGAGCACGCCCCACGTCGCCTCGACGAGCGGCTCGACGGGACTCGCGCCCGGGACGAACTTCAGGGCGCCGAACACGACGAACACGGCGCCGAGCGCGACGCGGAGGGCGGGGATGCTCCACCGTTCGAGGAGCGCCTTGAGCGCGCCCTCGGCGTCGGCGAGGCGTGCGGAGGGCGACCGGTGGTCGGCCGCTCGACGCGCTCCGGCCTGCGGGAAGCCGTGCGCGGAGATGCTGGTCATGACGAGGTGCTCCTTCCAGAGCGGAGGTCGGGTGCCGGGTGGCGGATGCCGCGGAATGCGACGTCTCCCAGTGAACGACCGCCCGCGCGCCCGCGGATCAGTGCCCGCTCGGGAAGGCGCGGAGGGACGTCCCCGTTTCCGGGCGGGTGCGCGCCCCGGGCGCTCCTCCGGGTCCGCCCGCAGCCGTCCCCCGTCCGGGGGATCCTCCGTTCGACGGCTGGCCACGGCATCTCCCCGCGTGCTTCGACGAGCTCGACCTCGCCGCGACCTTCCCCGCCGTCCGGGACCGCAAGGGTCCGCGACAGCTGCTGGCGAACGTCGAGCACCTGTTCGTCGGGACCGGGGCGGCGCAGGGCGACGACCTCGTCGCGGCGTACGAGGAGCGACCCTGGGACGTGATCGTCGCCGACAACCTCAGCCTGGGTATGCACTTCGCCGCCGAACGCACCGGCACGCCATCGGTCACGGTGAGCATCGTGCCCCTCTCGATCCCCACGCCCGAGCTCCCACCGCCGATCCTCCCGCTGCGGCCGGCCGCCGGTCTGCTCGGGAGGCTCCGCGATCGCATCCTCCACGCGGCGCTCGCCCTGTCGACACGTGGCATCCGGCGCGCCTACGACGCGCAGCGCGCGGCATCCGGCCTGCCGCCCACCGATGCGCCGCTCGACGCGGCGTGGCACTCCCCCGACCTCGTCTGCGCGTCGGGCGTTCCGCAGCTCGAGTTCCCGCGGAGCGGTTGGCCGGTGCGCGTCGAGTTCGTCGGCGCGCTCGCGCCGAAGGGCTCCATCCGGCCCGAGCCCCCCGGCTGGTGGGCGGAGCTGCCCGAGGACCGTCCCATCGTGCACGTGACGCAGGGGACGCTCAACGTCGACCCGGACGACCTCATCCGGCCCGCGTTCGCAGCTCTCGGCCGGCAGCCCGTCTCGGTCGTCGCGACGACCGGCCGCGCCGACGCGCCCGACCTGACGTTCGCGGCGCCGCCGAACGCCTACGTCGCCGGACTCGTCGACTACGCGGCGCTCCTCCCCCGGACCGATGCGATGATCACCAACGGCGGATGGGGCGGCGTGCTCGCCGCGCTCGCGCACGGCATCCCCCTCATCGTCGCCGGCGGCGACATCGACAAGCCCGTGATCGCGGCACGCGTCGCGTGGGCGGGCGCGAACTGCGCGCGCACGACGGGCCGCGGGAGGTCGTCGAGCACACGATGGCGCTCGTCGAGCGCCGCCGTGCGGCGCGAACGGACGAGC
>NZ_SDPL01000570.1 GCF_004135055.1 Agromyces binzhouensis
GGCTCCGGGCGGAGGTGGCACGGCGTCACGACCTCGAGCGCGCGGCGGCATGGCGGGAGATGCCCGCCGCTCGCTCGCTGCCGGGTCGCGGTGCTCCGCCCTGGGGGGCGAGGCCGCCCGAGGCGGTGGTGATCGGATCGGGCACGGTCGCGAGTCGCGTGACGATCGAAGGCGCGCCGGGCGAGGATCCCGACGCCCTTCGCCTGGTCGCCGGGGCCGCGCTGCTCGCCGACGCACCCGTGCTCGTGACGCTCGGGGGTGGAATCGGCTTCACCGGGGAACCGGCGCTGGCGCGGGCTGCGGCGCGCGCCGCGATCCTGCAGGTCGCAGAGGCGACCGATCCGTCGAGCTGCCGCGTCGCAGGGCCCACGGCGGGCTGGGAGTGGCTCGCCGCCCTTCCGCATCGGGCCTCGGGGGCGGGCGCCGCAGTCCTCCGCGTCGTCGAGGCGGATGCCCGAGCCGACGGCGGCCACGCGCCGAGGACGCCCGTCGGAGCGAACGACCGCGACGGCGAAGGCGACCTGATCGCGATCGCATCCGACGTCGCGTCCCTCCCGCCCGGGCTGCGGACCGTGGTCCACGTGACGACACCGCGACATGCGCTCGTCCAGGTCACCGGCGCGGCGCCCCGCGCGGTCGCGCCGGAACTCCTCTCCGTGGCGGAGGCTCGGAGCGCGGCGGACCGGCTCGCCCGGGTCGCGACGCGTGCCGGCATCGCATCGGGTTCGCCGGTGCTCCCGGACTCCGTCGGGCTGGGCGACCTCCTGCCGGATCCGGATCCGACAGCGGATCGCTCGAGCCTCGCCGCGACCGTCGGGGTCGGCTTCGGCGGTCCGCTCGTGATCGACCTCGTCGCGGGCCCGCACGCCCTGGTCGCGGGGACCTCCGGCAGCGGCAAGAGCGAACTCCTCGTCGCATGGATCGCGGCGATGGCCGCACGCCACGCGCCCGACCGGGTGGCGTTCCTGCTGGTCGACTTCAAGGGCGGCGCGTCGTTCGAGCCGGTCCGCGGGTTGCCGCACGTGACCGGCCTGGTCACCGACCTCGACGAGGACGAGGCGGCCCGGGCGGTCGAGAGCATCCGGGCGGAACTGCGCCATCGGGAGCGGGTGCTGGCCGCCGCAGGCGTGCGGAGCATCGTGGAGCTGCCCGCCGATGCCGACCTCCCGCGACTGGTCGTCGTCATCGACGAGTTCCAGGCGATGATCGAGCGCTTCGGCGAACTCGGCGCGGTGATGGCGGATGTCGCGGCGCGCGGCCGATCGCTGGGCGTGCACCTCGTGCTCGCGGCGCAGCGCCCGAACGGCGTCGTCCGGGAGCAGGTGAGCGCGAACTGCGGCATCCGGGTGTCCCTGCGCGTCCTCGAGCGCGCCGACAGCGTCGCCGTGCTCGGTGTCGATCGCGCTGCCCGGCTCGATCCGGCCCGCCCCGGGCGCGCCCTGGTGGATGCCGGTGACGCCCGGGTGGTCGAGTTCCAGTCGGCGCTCGCGGACCGCGAGGCGATCGCCCGGATCGCCGCGCGGCATG
>NZ_SDPL01000571.1 GCF_004135055.1 Agromyces binzhouensis
GAGGCCGCGCGCGCGGCCGGCGAGGCGTGCGCGATCGCGTACGCGGTCTACGGGCACCCGGACGCGCGGGCCCGGGCGGCCTGACCGGACGCCTCAGCGCCGGATCGCTCGGAAGCAGTCGGTCACGTACGGCACCGAGAGCTCGTCGGCGCCCGCGACATCCGGATGCGTGACGAGGAGCGTCTCGACGGCGGCGAGCACGGTGCGCTGCTCGCCGGGCGGCGCGGTCAGCCAGCCGCGGCGCGAGCGGACCAGGTCGAGGAACGTCGCCCGCGACATCCGCCGGACCCACTCGACGCGGTGCGCCTCGACCGGACCGAACGGACCACCGATCCGGACGGACGGGTCGGACGACGACGGGTCGGGCTGCTCGTGCATGATCTCCCCCGCAGCGACCAGCCAGTCGGGGCTCGTGTCCCGGCGGTTCCAGGCGAAGCCGAGCACGCCGCCGCGGCGGAGCACCCGCGCGATCTCGGGCACGGCGCGCTCGCGCTGGAACCAGTGCCACGCCCGGCCCGCGACGACCGCGTCGACCGAGTCGTCCTCGACGGGGAGGTCCTCGGCCGTGCCGAGGATGCGCGGAACTCCGGGCACGCGGACCTCGAGCTCCTCGAGCATCTCCTCCACCGGGTCGACCGCGACGACCTCGCGATCGAGCGCGACGAGCGCCTCGGTCAGGCCGCCGGTGCCCGCGCCGAGGTCGAGCACGCTGGCGGCGTCGCCGACCAGCCACTCGACCGCCTCGAGCGGGTACCCGGGCGCGGCGGCCCCGTAGACGGATGCCACGGCGCCGGCCGGGCGCGCACCCCGACGCGGGTCGGGTTCGGACGGATCCACGAGGAGTCCGCCGCGCACCGCGGTCGTGCCGTCGCCCTCGCCAGCCATCGCCCACCCCCGGATGCCGCCCACCGCACATTCCACGCCACCCGGGCGCGCGCGTCAATGGCGGGGCGCGCCGATCGGGTCGCGGGCCGCGTCGGCGGCGCGTGCGAGGATGCCCGCGTGCCAGTGAGCTTCACCGCGATCGACTTCGAGACCGCCAACTCCTCCGCCGCCTCGGCCTGCTCGATCGGGCTGGTGAAGGTCGTCGACGGCCGCGTCGTCGCGCGCGAGCACCGGTACATCCGGCCCCCGTTCCCGCACGGCGACTTCTCGCCCTGGAACGTGCGCATCCACGGGATCACGCCCGACATGGTCGAGCGCGCCGACGACTGGCGGACCCACCTGCCGTTCCTCCGCGAGTTCGCCGGCGACGACTGGCTCGTCGCGCACAACGCGGGCTTCGACATGGGCGTCATCCGCGCGACCTCCGAGGCGCTCGGCCTCGACGTGCCCGACTTCAGGTACGTGTGCAGCCTCCAGGTCGCCCGGAGGACGTACCACCTCGACTCGTACCGGCTGACGTCGGCGGCCGCGGCCGCCGGGTTCGACGACTTCGCGCACCACGACGCGCTCGCCGACGCCGAGGCGTGCGCGGCGATCGTCGTGCACGCCGCGGAGCGGCACGACGCCGGCGACCTC
>NZ_SDPL01000572.1 GCF_004135055.1 Agromyces binzhouensis
GCGCACAGCGCATCGCGCGCGTCGGCGCGCTTGGGCACGGCGCCGAGGCGCAGGCGCGGGTGGTCGGCGGTGGGCAGGTCCTTCAGCGAGTGCACGACCACGTCGCACTCCCCCGCGACGAGGGCTTCGCGCAGCGCGGCCGCGAACACGCCCGTGCCGCCGATCGACTGCAGCGACGCCCGCGACGTGTCGCCCTGCGTGGTGACGGTGACGATCTCGATGTCGGCGTTCGCGGCCTTGCCGAGGCGCTCGGCGATCTGGTTCGTCTGGGCGAGCGCGAGCGCGCTGCCCCGCGTCCCGACGCGGATCACGTCGCGCTGCGCGGCCGCGGCGGTCACGGCGCGATCCCCGCGAGGGCCGGCTTGAAGCCGAGTCGCACGTTCTCGCAGCAGCCCGGTCGGCAGACGTCGTACCAGGGGCCGAGCTCGGTGGCGTGCGGCCGCTCCGCGGCGGGCGTTCCGTTCACGCGCTCGAGCACGAGGTCGACGAGGCCGGCGACGTACGCCGGGTGCACGCCGGGCGTGGGCACGCGGACCGCGGCGAGGCCGTGCTCCTCGGCCGTCTCCATGGCCTCCTCGTCGAGGTCCCACATGACCTCCATGTGGTCGCTCACGAAGCCGAGCGGCACGATCACGACGGCCTTCCGGCCTGCGGCGGGCAGCTCGGCGATCGCGTCGTTGACGTCGGGCTCGAGCCACGGCTGCGTCGGGGGGCCGGAGCGCGACTGGTAGACGAGCTGCCACGGCACGTCGCCGGCGCCCGCCTCGCGCATCACGACCTCCGCGACCGCCCGGTGCTGGGCCGCATAGGCGCCGCCTTCGCCGAACCCGCGCTCCGCGGGGCCCGACCGGTCGGCGTCCGTCGTCGGGATCGAGTGGGTCGCGAACAGCACCTCGACATCGGTCGTGGGGTCGAAGCCCTCGTGATCGGCCTCGAGCTTCGCGATCGCCTCGCGCACCCCCTCGACGAACGGGGCGACGAAGCCGGGGTGGTCGAAGAACTGCCGGACCTTGTCGATCCGGATGACACCACCCAGGCCGGTGTCCTCCAGCGCGTCCGCGAAGTCCTCGCGGTACTGGCGGCAGCTCGAGTACGACGAGTAGGCGCTCGTGGCGACCGCGATGAGCTTCGTGAAGCCCCGCTCGCCCGCCTCGCGCAGCGCGTCGTTCATGTACGGGTCCCAGTTGCGGTTGCCCCAGATGACCGGCAGGTCGATGCCGCGCCCGGCCAGCTCGGCCTCGAGCGCGGCCTTCAGTTCGCGGTTGTGCTCGTTGATCGGGCTCACGCCGCCGAAGTGGCGGTAGTGGTGCGCGACCTCCTCGAGGCGCTCGTCGGGGATGCCGCGGCCGCGCGTCACGTTCCGGAGGAACGGGATCACGTCGTCCTGGCCTTCGGGCCCGCCGAAGCCGGCGAGCAGGATCGCGTCGTAGGCGACGGGCGTCTCCACGTGCGCGGGGCCGGCCTGCGCGGGCTCGGTCGCGCCGGGCACGACCGCGCCGGGGGCGAGCGGGGCGG
>NZ_SDPL01000573.1 GCF_004135055.1 Agromyces binzhouensis
GGCCTCGTGCGGGCGACGGGCGAGGTCGCCGAGTGGGTCGCCGCGCAGGTCGAGCTCGGCGAGCTCGACGCGTCGCGCGCGGCGCTCGCCGAACTCGAGGTGCGCGCGCTCCGCGCGCAGATCAGCCCCCACTTCATCTACAACTCGCTGAACGCGATCGCATCGTTCATCAACACCGACCCGGCGAAGGCGCGCGAGCTCGTGCTCGAGTTCGCCGACTTCACGCGGTACTCGTTCCGCCGGCACGGCGACTTCACGACCGTCGCCGAGGAGCTGCGTTCGATCGACTCGTACCTGAAGCTCGAGCGCGCGCGATTCGGCGACCGGCTGAAGGTGACCCTGCAGGTCGCGCCCGAGGTGCTCTCGACCGTCATCCCGTTCCTGTCGATCCAGCCGCTCGTCGAGAACGCGGTGCGGCACGGGCTCGAGGCGAAGGAGGGCGGTGGGCGCATCACGATCACCGCCGAGGACCGCGGCGCGTTCGCCGAGATCACAGTGGAGGACGACGGCGTCGGGATCGACCCCGAGGTCGCCGCGCAGGTGCTCGCGGGAGGCACGCCGGGCGAGCACGTCGGTCTGCGCAACGTCGACGCGCGGATGCGGCAGGTGTACGGCGACGAGCACGGACTCGTCGTGGAGACGAACGTGGGTGCGGGCACCCTGGTGCGCATGAGCGTGCCGAAGTCGCAGCCCGGTCGCTCCGCGGCATCCGTCGACGTGCGCGCGGGCCGACCCGCCGAGCCCGATGGGAGACTGGTGCCGTGATCTCGGTCCTCATCGCCGACGACGAGCAGCCCGCCGTGGACGAGCTCGCGTTCCTGCTCGGCCAGGACCCGCGGATCGGGACCATCCACCGCGCGACCTCGGGCGCCGAGGCCATCCGCATCCTGACGCGGGAGCCCGTCGACGCGGCCTTCCTCGACATCCACATGCCCGGGCTGTCGGGGTTCGACCTCGCCCGGGCACTCCAGCGCTTCGAGCACAAGCCCGCCTTCGTGTTCGTGACGGCCGACGAGGAGGGCGCGCTCGAGGCGTTCGACCTCGCCGCGGTCGACTACCTGCTGAAGCCCGTGCGCACCGAGCGGCTGCACCGATCGATCACGCGGGTCGTCGAGTCGATGGGCCAGGGGCAGGCGACGGATGCCTCGGCCTCGCGCCCGGAGATGATCGCCGTCACGCTCGGCGGCACGACCCGCATGATCCGGCGGGACGACGTGCGCTACGTCCAGGCGCAGGGCGACTACGCCCGGCTGCACACCGACGAGGCGAGCTACCTCGTCCGCGTGCCCATGTCCGACCTCGAACGGCAGTGGGCTGAGGCCGGCTTCGTGCGGGTGCACCGCTCGTACCTCGTCGCGCTCCCCCACGTCACGCGCGTCCGCCTGGGCGGCGATCGGCCGACGATCGTGGTCGGCCAGGCGGAACTGCCGGTGAGCCGGCGGCTCCTGCCCGGGCTCCGCGAACGACTCGAGGCGGCGACGCCGCGGGCGAGGCCGTGAGCGGGGGCGCGCCGGG
>NZ_SDPL01000574.1 GCF_004135055.1 Agromyces binzhouensis
CCGGTCCATGCCCTCGCGGGCGACGGCGGTCACGGCGACGCCGAGCCGGATGCGCGAGGCGAGCGGCTCGAGGGCGGCGAGCGGCTCGAGGTACTGCTCGACGAGTTCGGCGCCGGTCGGCAGGCGGCCCTCGTCGGGGTGCTGCCAGCCCGACGCCTCGAGCAGGCGGCGGGACGCGGGATCGACGAGGACGCGCCACGGCGAGAACAGCCGGATGTGGCCCCACTCGCGGATGCTCGCGCCGACCCGGTCGCCGGCCTCGTAGACCACGACGTCGATGCCCCGCTCGAGCAGCTCGGCCGCGGCCGCCAGGCCGATCGGGCCGGCGCCGATGACCGCGACGGGGAGGGTGTCGAGGCGCTCGGAGCGCGTCGCGGGGCGGGTGAGGTCGAGCAGGGTCATGGCGGGCCTTTCCGGAATATCGAAGTTCGTCGATGCTCAGTCTCGACCCATGCATCGAAGTTTGTCAATATTCGAGGTAGGATCGGACCCATGACGACCTTCGAACTCGCGCCGGTGGGCGTCGGTCCCGCCGCGAGCGGCGGTGCATGCTGCAGCCCGCTCGTCACCGAGCCGATGGATGCCGGGCGCGCCGAGCAGCTCGCGGCGTCGTTCAAGGCGCTCTCCGACCCCACGCGGCTGCGGCTGCTGTCGATCGTCGCGAAGTCCGAGGGCGAGGAGGCGTGCGTGTGCGACCTCATCGAGCCCGTCGGCCTCAGCCAGCCGACCGTCTCGCACCACCTCAAGATCCTGGCCACGGCGGGATTCCTCGAGCGCAGCAAGCGGGGGACGTGGGCGTACTACAAGCTCGTCCCCGGCGCCCTCGATCGGATGTCGCGGCTCCTCGCCGACGCCTGAACCCCGGCCGCCCGCCGACTCCGCGCGGCAGCCGTCAACGACCCCAGGCCGACGCGGGCGCGGTGACGACCGGCACGGGCGCCGTCGACCACCAGGCCCCGTTCCCGTAGTGGCTCGACGCCCACGGCGAGGCCCAGATCGCGCGAGCCGTGGCATCCGCCGACGTGCCGGCCTCGAGCCCCGCGACGATGCCGGCGTAGAACGAGCGCTTCTTCAGGTTCGACGCCGCGTACTCGGCCGCGGTCACGAGCGTGTCGTAGCTCCCGAGGCCGCTGCCGCCGCCCGAGCCGTACCCGTTGTTCAGCGGGTTGTTGCGGTTCCACCAGTCGTCGGGCCCGTTCTCCTCGCGCATCCACTCCACCATGAGCCGCACGTTCTCGTCGGTGAGCGGCCAGTCGCCGAACACCAGCACGAGCTTCGCCCAGTCGTAGTTCGTGCCCGAGTCGACGAGCGACTCCGGTCCGGTCGTCGTCGAGTAGCCCTCCCGCGACACGCTCGCCGGCGCGATGTCGCCGTCGACCTCGACCTCCTGCACCGCGCCCGCGAACGGCGAGACGGTCGTGACCGACGCCTCCGCGACCGGCACGCCGGTGCGGGGAAGCGGCGCGAGCGCCAGCGTGGCGAGCAGCCCCGCCACCGCGACGGTCGCCGCGA
>NZ_SDPL01000575.1 GCF_004135055.1 Agromyces binzhouensis
GGCGGCGGCCTCCGCGGCGCCCGCCCCGGCGGTCGAGGCGCCGGTGCGGTCCGTCGCCGAACCCGTCGGCGCGGTCCGGGCCGATGTCGACGACTTCGTGTTCGCGAGCTTCGACGCGGTCTACGAGCTGGGCCGCGACGACGACGGGCGCTCCACCCTCCGGACGACCGAGACGCTGGTTGCCGTCTTCCCCGAGTACGACCAGAACCGCGGCATCCATCGCGCGATCCCGCGCACCTACGACGGGCACCCGACCGACGTGCGCGTGCGCTCGGTGTTCGACCAGGACGGCGCCTCGCGGTCGTTCGAGACCGAGCGCAGCGAGGACGGCGCGTTCGAGCTCGTCACGATCGCCGCGGACGACTTCGTGCACGGCGAGCAGAGCTACGTGATCACCTACGACCAGCGCAACGTCACGTTCGACCCCGACGACCTCGACGTGCAGGAGTTCTACTGGGACGTCAACGGCACCGGGTGGCGCCAGCCGTTCGGCGTCGTCCGGGCCGAGGTGCGCCTCGAGCCCGACCTCGTCGACGCCCTCTCCGGCGACGCGGCGTGCTACAGCGGCTACGAGGGCTCCAGCACCCCGTGCGCGAGCCTCGAGGTGCGGCCCGAGGGCGAGCCCGTCGTCCTCGCGCGGGCCGACGCGCTCGGCCCGTACCAGAACCTGACCGTGGCGATCGGCTTCGTGCCGGGGACCTTCGAACCGCGGGACGACCGCTTCACGTCATCGCCCGCGGCCATGACCTCGCTCGTCGGTGCGCTCCTCGCCGTCGCCCTCGCGGTCACCGCGGGCGTCATGCGCGCCACGCGGTGGCGCGACCACCCCGGCCGCGGCATCATCATCGCCCAGTACGAGCCGCCCGAGCGGCTCACGCTCATGGAGGCCGCCGACCTCGTCCGCGCCGCCTCGAAGGGCATCACGGCCACGCTGCTCGCCGAGGCCGTCGACCGTCGGGTGCGGGTGATCGAGACGGGCTCCCGGAAGTACTCGGTCCAGCTCGCCGCCCCGATCGAGGGTGCCGACCGCGACGCGTCGAGCGTGCTCCGGGCGGTGTTCGGGCCGATGGCGCCGATCGGGTCGCGCCGCGACCTGCGGTCGAGGGATGCCTCGCTCGGCACCAAGCTCGCGCGGCTGCGGACCTCCGTGCACTCCCGGGTCGAGCGCGAGGGCCTGCGTCGCAAGCCCGATCGGGGCCTCCGGGGGCTGTTCTCGCTGCTCGCGATCGGCGCGGCGGTGCTCGCGGCCGTCTTCGGGTTCATCGCGCTCGACGAGCGGATGGGCGGCGGCTGGCAGTGGCTGACCATCCTCGTCGCGGGTGCGGCGGTGTTCGTCACCTTCGGCATCGTCGGCGTCGTGCGCCCCCTGACGGAGCGCGGGCGCGCCGCACGCGACCACCTCGAGGGCCTGCGGGAGTACATCCGGCTCGCCGAGGCGGATCGCCTCCGCGTGCTGCAGTCGCCGAGCGGTGCGGAGCGCGCGCCGGTGCCCGCGCCCGACCT
>NZ_SDPL01000576.1 GCF_004135055.1 Agromyces binzhouensis
GCCGGCCGGTGCCGGCACCGGCGAGGCGGCCGGCGCGCCCCCCGTGGAGAAGCGCGCCGACGCCGAGCTCAGGTCGCTGCGCACGCGGCTCATCGCCGCCATCGTGCTCTCGGTCCCGGTGATCCTCCTCGCGATGATCCCGGCGCTGCAGTTCACGTACTGGCAGTGGGCGTCGCTGGCGCTCGCCGCGCCCGTCGTGACGTGGGCGGCCTGGCCGTTCCACCGGGCCGCGCTCGTCAACCTGCGGCACGGCGCCGCGACCATGGACACGCTCGTCTCGCTGGGCGTGACGGCGGCGTTCCTCTGGTCGCTGTACGCCCTGTTCCTCGGCACCGCGGGCACGCCCGGCATGGTGCACGGCTTCGAGTTCACGGTCGCCCCGAGCGACGGCGCGTCGAACCTCTACCTGGAGGTCGCCGCGGGCGTGACGATGTTCGTGCTCCTCGGCCGCTACCTCGAGAAGCGGTCCAAGCGTGCCGCCGGCGCGGCGCTCCGAGCGCTGATCGAGCTCGGCGCGAAGGACGTCGCGGTGCTCCGCGACGGCGTCGAGTCGCGGATCCCGGTCGAGCAGCTCGCGGTCGGCGACGCGTTCGTCGTCCGCCCAGGCGAGAAGATCGCGACCGACGGCGTCGTCGTCGAGGGGCGCAGCGCGGTCGACGCCTCGCTCGTGACCGGCGAATCCGTGCCGGTCGAGGTCGAGACGGGCGACGCCGTGATCGGCGCCACCGTGAACGCCGGTGGACGCCTCGTGGTGCGCGCGACGCGCGTCGGCGCCGACACGCAGCTCGCGCAGATGGCGCGCCTCGTCGAGGACGCCCAGGCGGGCAAGGCCGAGGTGCAGCGACTCGCCGACCGCGTCGCGGCCGTCTTCGTGCCGATCGTGATCCTCATCGCGATCGCGACGCTCGGCATGTGGCTCGGCGGCGGCTTCCCGGCCGCCGCGGCGTTCACCGCCGCCGTCGCCGTGCTCATCATCGCGTGCCCGTGCGCCCTCGGCCTCGCGACCCCGACCGCGCTGCTCGTCGGCACCGGTCGCGGCGCACAGCTCGGCGTGCTCATCAAGGGGCCCGAAGTCCTCGAGTCGACGCGTCGCGTCGACACGATCGTGCTCGACAAGACCGGCACCGTGACGAGCGGGCGGATGTCGCTCGCGGGCGTGCACGCCGCCGACGGCGTCGACGAGGTCGACCTGCTCCGCCTCGCGGGGGCGCTCGAGCACGCCTCCGAGCACCCGGTCGCGAAGGCGATCGCGGACGGCGCGGCCGCCCGGGTCGGCAGCCTGCCGACGCCCGAGTCGTTCGAGAACCGCCCCGGCCTCGGCGTGCACGGCGTCGTCGACGGGCACCTCGTGCTCGTCGGGCGGCCAGCCCTGCTCGTCGAGTGGGGGATCGGGCCCGACCCGCAGGTCGAGGCATCCGTCGCCGCCGCCGAGGCCGAGGGGCGCACGGTCGTCGTCGTCGCCTGGGACGGCCGCGTGCGCGGCGCGCTCAGCGTCGCCGAT
>NZ_SDPL01000577.1 GCF_004135055.1 Agromyces binzhouensis
CGCGCCCGTCGAGCTTCCGGTCGTCGGCGAGTCGGCGGCGGCCCCCGGTACGCCGGCTCCGCTCGCGGCAGGGACCGCCGTGCGGATCATGACCGGAGCGCCGGTGCCGGAGGGGGCCGACGCGGTCGTGCCGGTCGAGGACACGGAGGCGATCGACGGTTCCGAGCTCGTGCGCGTCCTCCGTTCCCGCTCGGCGGGCGAGTACGTCCGCGCGGCCGGGTCCGATCTCGTCGCCGGCGACGACGTGCTGCCCGCGGGCATCCGGCTGGCGCCGCGTCACCTCGCCGCGGCCGCGGCCTCGGGACTCACTGAGCTGCTCGTTCGCGAGCGCGTCCGCGTCGCGGTGATCAGCACGGGCAGCGAGCTCGTCGAACCGGGCGCACCGCTCGGACCGGGCGAACTGCCCGACGCGAACGGCATCGCACTGCGCTCCGCGGTCGCCGCGTGCGGGGCCGTCGTCGTGCACGCCGGACGCGTCCGCGACGAGGTCGCCCGGCTCGGCGCCGAACTCGACGCCGCGATCGACGCGGGGGCCGAGCTCGTCCTCACGAGCGGCGGGATCTCGCAGGGCGCGTACGAGGTCGTGCGGGAGCTCATCGAGCCGCTCGGCGCGTGGGTCGGCTCGGTCGCGATGCAGCCCGGCGGACCCCAGGCCACCGGCGTGTACCGCGGGGTGCCGCTCATCGGGTTCCCCGGCAACCCGGTCAGCGCGCAACTCTCGTTCGCGCTGTTCGTCGCGCCCTCGCTCCGCGCGATCGCCGGACTGCCGGCGGCGCGCACCGAGCGGATGCCGCTCGCCGACGCCGTCCGCTCCGTGACCGGGAAGCGGCAGTTCCTCCGCGGGAGCCGCACCGCCGACGGGCTCGCGCTGCCCGTCGGGGGACCGGGCTCGCACCTCGTCGCCGCGCTCGCCGCATCCGAGCTGCTCATCGTGATCCCGGAGGACCTCGAGGCCCTGGCGGCCGGCGACGAGGTCGATACCGTGTTCCTATGAGCGAGCTCACGCATCTCGACGACGACGGCCGCGCGCGCATGGTCGACGTCGGCGGCAAGCCGGTGACGCGCCGGATCGCGGTCGCCGAGGGCCGGCTCGACACCACGGCCTGGGTCGTCGGCCTCGTGCGGTCCGACGGACTGAAGAAGGCCGACGTGCTGCCGACCGCCCGGATCGCCGGCATCTCCGCGGCCAAGCGCACGAGCGAGCTGATCCCGCTCGCGCACATCGTCCCGCTCGACGCGGTCTCGATCGACTTCGGCTTCGAGGAGTCGGCGGTGACGATCCGCGCGACCGCCTCGACCACCGGGCGCACGGGCGTCGAGATGGAGGCGCTGACCGCCGTGGCCGTCGCGGGCCTCACCCTGCACGACATGGTCAAGGCCGTCGACCCGGCCGCGCAGCTCGGCGGCATCCGGCTCGTCGAGAAGCGGGGCGGCAAGCGGGGCGTCTGGCGCGCGGACGCGCTGCCGTCGTCCGAGCGCGATGCGCCCGCGCCGGATGGC
>NZ_SDPL01000578.1 GCF_004135055.1 Agromyces binzhouensis
GACCCGCATGGCTCACGCCGGTCGGGACGGCCCCGGCGTCACGCGCCGATGGTCACCACCGGCCGGGACGCCCAGTCGCGCACCAGGTCGTCGCGCACCGTCACGCCCGTGCCCGCGGCATCCGGCACGCGCATCTGCCCGCGGTGCTCGCCCGCGCCGAGCACGAACGGCTCGGTGAGGTCCTCCGCGAAGTAGCGACCCGACGCCGACGTGTCGCCCGGCAGGACGAAGCCCGGAAGGGCCGCGATCGCGACGTTGGCGGCCCGACCGACGCCCGTCTCGAGCATGCCCCCGCACCACACCGGCACCTCGCGCGCCCGGCACGCGTCGTGCACCCGCAGCGCCTCGAGGAACCCGCCCATGCGACCGGGCTTGATGTTCACGATGCTCGTCGCGCCGCGCTCGATCGCGTCGACCGCGGTCGTGACGTCGAGGATCGACTCGTCGAGGCACACGGGGGTCGCGGCCGCTTCCGCGAGGCGCACGTGCGTCGCGAGGTCCTCCTCGGCGAACGGCTGCTCGATGAGCAGCAGGTCGAACGGGTCGAGGCTCGCGAGCAGGGGGATGTCGTCGGCCGTGTAGGCGGTGTTCGCATCGACCTGGAGCATCGCGTCTCGACCGATGAGCTCCCGCACCGCGGCGACCGGCACGAGGTCCCAGCCGGGCTTGATCTTCAGCTTGATGCGACGGTAGCCCGCCTCGAGGTAGCCGGTCACCTCGTCGAGCAGTTCCTCGAGGGTGGGCGCGATGCCCACCGAGACGCCGCAGTCGACCCAGTCGCGCACCGCGCCGAAGCACTCCCCCATCGAGCGGCCCTGGGCGCGGAGCTCGGCATCGAGGACGGCGGCCTCGAGGGCGCCCTTCGCCATGCGGTGCCCCGCGACGAACGACAGGGCCGGGGCGACGGATGCCGCGAGCGGCACGCTCGCGATCGACGCCGCCGCACCGCCCTGCACGCCGTTCCCGGAGGCACCGCCCTGCTCGCGATCGTCGACCCAGATGCCGGTCGCGTGCGCGGGGTCCTCGATGAGCACCCCGCTCACGTGCCCGTCGTCGACGACCCGCGGCACGGGCGCACGCAGCAGTGCCGGCGCGAGGTAGTGCTCGATGACGGATGCCGCGCCGTCGACGTACTCGCCCGAGTAGAACGGGTCCCGACCTGCGACGCACTCCCCCCAGCCGTCACCCCGATCGGTGCGCACGTGCACCAGCAGCACCTCGCGAGCCGTCTCGCGGCCGAACGAGGTCTCGAACGGGCGGACGAGCGGCACCTCCAGGCGGTGCAGTTCGATCGCCTCGATGCGTGGCGGGGTGTCGGTCGGGGTCGGGGCGTCGGTGCGTGCGTCGTCGGTCATCGATCCTCCATCGGGTCGTCGTGCACGGCGCCTCGGCGCTGCGCCGATCGCCCACCACGACGGTAGCGCGCCGCGGGCCCGGCGTGGCGGGACCTCCGGTCCGGCGACAGAGCGGCCGAGCGGTCGGCGGCCG
>NZ_SDPL01000579.1 GCF_004135055.1 Agromyces binzhouensis
CGGCTCGGCGTCGTCGGCGGTCGACCCGACCGCGGTGGCGGCGTGCGCGAGGTGCACGCCGGGCACGGATGCCGCGGCGTCGAGGCCGTCGAGCCGTCGCCCGGTCTCGGGGGATTCGGGGTAGCCCTCGCTCGCGAGCACGACCGTGACGGCCGCGTCGTCGCGGAACTCGGGCCGCGGCAGCTCGCCGAGCCTGCCGGTCGCAGCGGCGAACAGCAGGCCGGAGAGCGGCGTCGCCAGTCTGGGCAGCACGACCTGCGTCTCGGGATCGCCGAAGCGAGCGTTGAACTCGATGACGCGGATGCCCCGGCTGGTCAGGATGAGCCCCGCGTAGAGCAGCCCGATGAACGGGGTCTGCTCCTCGGCGAGCTGCTTCACGGTCGGCAGCGCGATCGTCTCGATGACCTCGTCGACGAAGGCCTCCTCGCTGCCGAACCGCTCGTCCAGCCACGGCAGCGGCGAGTACGCGCCCATGCCGCCGGTGTTCGGGCCCTCGTCGCCGTCGCGCAGGCGCTTGTAGTCCTGGGCCGGCGACAGCGGCAGCACGTTGGTGCCGTCGGAGAGCAGGAAGAGCGAGACCTCCTGGCCGTCGAGGAACTCCTCGATCAGCACGGGCCCCTGCTGCAGGTAGTGCGCGGCGTGCGCGAGCGCCGCCTCGCGGTCCTCGGTGACGAGCACGCCCTTGCCGGCGGCGAGTCCGTCGGCCTTCACGACGTAGGGGGCGCCGAACTCGTCGAGGACCTCGGTCACCTTCGGCAGCGAGTCGACGAGGCTCGCGCGACCCGTGGGCACGCCGGCCGACTCCATGATGCGCTTGGCGAACGTCTTCGACCCCTCGAGCGCGGCGGCGGCCCTGGCCGGGCCGAACACCGCGATCCCGCGCGTCCGCAGGGCGTCGGCGACGCCCGCGACGAGCGGCGCCTCGGGGCCGACGACGACGAGCTCGATGTCGTTGTCCATCGCGTAGTCGGCGACGATCACGGGGTCGGTCGGGTCGAGTGCGATGGTCTCGACGCTGCCCCGAGCCGAGGAGGTGGGGGATGCGGCGATCCCCGCGTTGCCGGGCGCCGCCACGATCTCGTGGCCGGCCTCCTCGTCGAGCAGGGCGAGGATGATGGCGTGCTCGCGCGCGCCCGAACCGAGGACGAGGATTCTCACCCGCTCAGGCTACCGGACCCCCTCGCGATGCCCGTGGGCGTGCGGGAGGATGGGGGGATGCCACGGAGGATCGGAGACGTCGAGGGGCGCGACGCGGTCGCGTCGGTGGTGCGTGCCGATGCTGCGGCATCCGTCGACCGGAACACGCTGGCGCTCGCGGTGCGGTACACCCTGCAGCTGCTCGCCGAGCGCGCGCCCGGCGGGACCGTCGAGGTGCGCGTGCCGCCGTTCGGGGCGGTGCAGTGCATCGAGGGGCCGCGGCACACGCGCGGCACGCCGCCGAACGTCGTCGAGACGGATGCCGCGACCTGGCTGGGCCTCGCCACGGGC
>NZ_SDPL01000058.1 GCF_004135055.1 Agromyces binzhouensis
GATCGCGGCACGGGCATCCGCCGTCTCGATCGCCGCGCCGATCGTCGCGGCCTCGTCGTCGAGCGACGCCTGGAACGATCGGGCCCGTCCGGCGTGCACGAGCCGCTTCGCCTGGCCGAACGCGTGCGTCGCGCCGGCGAGCCATCCGTCCGCGACCTCGCGGGCCCGCGCCTCGAGCGCCTCGGGTGCGACGACCTCGGTGACGAGGCCCCAGTCGAGTGCCTCGGTCGCGGAGAGCGTGCGCGAGGTGAGCGTGAGCTCGAGCGCGCGGCGCACCCCGACCGCCTCGGGAAGCAGCGTGCTCACGCCGCAGTCCGGGGTGAGCCCGATGTCGCTGTAGCGGCTCGCGAAGGTCGCGCGTTCCGACGCGATCACCACGTCGGCCACGAGCATGAACCCGAGGCCGCCGCCGGCGACGGGCCCCTGCACGGCGGCGACGATCGGCTTCGTGCTCTCGCGCAGCGCCCGGTGCCCGTCGTGGATCCGGTCGGCGAGCCCCCGGACGACCTCGGCCGGGCTCCCCCCGCCGACCCCGGACTCCGCGAGCCGCGACATCGCGAGCACGTCGCCGCCTGCGCAGAACGCGCGACCCGCCGCATCGAACAGCACCGCGCCGATGTCGTCGCGCGCGGCGATCTCGTGCGCCAGCTCCTGCCACCTCGCGATGGCCACCGGGTCGACCGCGTTGAGCCGGGCCGGTCGGTTCAGCGTCACGTGCGCGAGGCCGTCGCGCACGTCGAACAGGATCACGTCGTCGGGCATGATCGGATGCTACTCGCCGGCCGCAGCGGCATCCGCCCGGCACCGCGGCATCCGCTCGCGTCTACTGCGTCGCCATCGCGATGCGGTGCCGCTCCTCCGGGTCGATGAAGTGATCGTGGTCGTCGTCGCCGAGGTCGATCTGGACCCAGTTGATGGCGCCCCGGAACCGACTCGTGGCGGCGGTGTAGTCCGGCGACACGGTCGTTCCGCTCTCGTAGCCGATGTCGGTCGTCTCGTCGGCCGAGAAGACCAGCGGCTGGGTCGCCGCCACCCGACCCGTACCGACGGCGTTCCCGTCGTAGTACAGCGTGACGTCGCCGCCCTTCGCGAGCCCGCCGCCGTCGTAGGCGAACTCCATGCGCACCTGGTGGGTGCCGGAGGGCAGGACCTCGGTCGCCTCGGTCGGGAACTCGTGGATGCCGAGCACGTTGTACGTGAACTTCGCGCGGCCGTCCTTCACGTACAGGCTCCATCCCCCGAACCGGCCGCCCTGGGCGATGATCACGCCGGCCGCGCCTGCCTCGGGCACGACGACCTCGGCCGTGACCGAGAACGACCGGTTCTTGATGCTCACGACGCTGTTCTCCGAGAGCCGGCCCATGCCGCCGAAGAGGAGCTGGGTGGTGCCGTGGATGAGCGTCGGACGACCCGCGAGGTCGGGGCTGATCCGCTCGCCCGTCCGGTCGTCCATCGGGAGCACGTTGTACTTGACCGCCTCGATCAGCCAGAGCCGCTGGAGCGCGTGCAACCGGTCGGGCTGCTCGGCGGAGAGGTCGTGCGCCTGGCTGTAGTCGACGCTGCCGTCGTAGAGCTCCCAGACGTCGTCGTCGAAGGCGGGCACCGTCCCGCCCACGAGGGCCCAGGGGGTGCGGTGCTTCGTGACGGCGCTCCACCCCTTGTAGTAGATGCCGCGGTTGCCGAACATCTCGAAGTACTGCAGGTCGTGGCGCTCGGGCGCGTCGGACCGGTCGAACGTGTAGACCATGCTCGTGCCCTCGATGGGCGACTGCTGCACGCCGTTCACCACGGTCGGCTCGGGGATGCCCGCGGCCTCCAGGATCGTCGGCGCGACGTCGATGCAGTGGGTGAACTGCGATCGGAGCCCTCCCTGCTCGGCGATGCCGTTCGGCCAGTGCACGATCGTGCCGTTGCGGGTGCCGCCCCAGTGCGAGGCGACCTGCTTCGTCCACTGGAACGGGGTGTCCATCGCCCACGCCCAGCCGACGGCGTAGTGGTTGTACGAGCTGGGCGAACCGAACTCGTCCATCTTCGACTGCATGAACTCGGGCGTCTCGAGCGCCGCCATCCCGTTGAAGTTGGCCATCTCGTTGAAGGCGCCGTTCACGGTGCCCTCGGCGGATGCCCCGTTGTCGCCGATGATGTAGTAGACCAGCGTGTCGTCGAGGATGCCGAGGTCGGCCACCGCATCGATCACGCGGCCGACATGGTGGTCGGTGTGCTCGAGGAAGCCCGCATAGACCTCCATCTCGCGTTCGAGCACCGGCTTGAGGTCGTCGGGCATGTCGTCCCACGCCGGGATCTCGGCGTGACGTGGCGTGAGCTCGGCGTCCGCCGGGATGACGCCCATGTCCTTCTGGCGCTCGAAGGTGCGCTCGCGCTGGACGTCCCACCCGTCGGCGAATCGCCCGGCGTACCGGTCCGCCCACTCCTTGGGCACGTGGTGCGGTGCGTGCGTGGCGCCCGGGGCGAAGTAGACGAAGAACGGCTTCTCGGGCATGAGCGACTTCTGGGTCCGGATCCAGTTGATCGCGTGATCGGCGAGGTCCTCGGTGAGGTGGTACCCCTCCTCCGGCGTCGCGGGCGGCTCGACCGGCGTCGTGCCGTCGTAGAGCGCCGGATCCCATTGGTTGTTCTCGCCCCCGATGAAGCCGTAGAACTTCTCGAACCCGCCACCCGCCGACGGCCACGCGTCGAACGGGCCCATGGGCGAGGACTGCCAGACCGGCACCTCGTGGCACTTGCCGAACTGGGCCGTCGAGTAGCCGTTGAGCTTGAGCGTCATCGCCAGCGGCGCCTTGGTGTTCGGCCGCAGCGAGCTGTTGCCCGGCGCCGAGGTCGCGGTCTCGGTGATGCTGCCCATGCCGACCGAGTGGTGGTTGCGGCCGGTGAGCATCGCCTGTCGCGTCGGCGCGCAGAGCGCGGTCGTGTGGAAGCGGTTGTACCGCAGGCCGCCGGCCGCCAGCTTCTCCGCGTTCGGCGTCGCGCACGGCCCCCCGAACGCGCTCGACGCACCGAAGCCGATGTCGTCGAGGAGGATGACCAGGACGTTGGGTGCCCCCTCCGGCGGGAGCAGCGGCTCGATCGGCGGATACGCGGTGTCCGGGTCCTTGGCGTCGTAGGTCGTCAGCCCCGGTCGCGGCAGGTCCGGGATCGGCAGCATGGTTCGTGCGTGGCGGTCAGGTCGCATGGTTCCCCCCAGGAAGCGTCCGTGCTCGGCCCGCGCGCGAGCGTCGGGCGAGCACACGGTAGCGAACCCGACCGGCCGCCGAATCACCCGGTTCGGGTGATGCCCCGATCGCCCGCTGCGACGAACCTGAGGGCGGTGGGATTCGCACCGACGGCGACGCACGGACGCAGGGGGCTGACGACATGACCGAGCAGGATCTGGACGGACTGGGACCGGTCGACTTCCTGGTCATCGAATTCCCGGCCGGGCACTCGACGTTCACCGGCGAGATCGCCGAGGAGCTCCTGAACCTCGTGGAGGCGGGGACGATCCGGTTGATCGACGCCATCGTCCTCACCAAGGACGGGGACGGCGTCGTGGACGCGATGGAACTGTCCGATGCGGGCGAGCTGGGTGCGCTGGTCGAGCTCGAGGCGCAGCTGGCCGAGCTGCTGGCGGCCGAGGATGTCGCGAACCTCGCGAACGCCATGGATCCGGGCAGTGTCGCGGGCGTGCTCGTCTACGAGAACGTGTGGGCCGCCCCGTTCGCGTCCGCCGCGCGGCGCGCGGGCGGTCGGCTGATCGCCGACGGCAGGATCCCCATCCAGGACATCATCGCCTCGCTGGAGGCCGATGAGGAGCTCGAGGAGACAGGAGCCTGACATGCCGCTGAGGCCAGCACGAGTGGGACGGGTCGGCGTGGTCCGCGCGCCCGTCGCGAAGGCTGCGGTGGTCGGCACCGCGATGCGACCCGGCCCCGCCCCCGTGGCGAAGGCAGCGGTGGTCGGAGCCGCGGTGACGCCGGGACGCCGACGCCGCCGGATCTAGCCCGCGAGACGTGAGCCGGGGCGGTCGCCCCGGCCCCTCACCACCGGCATCGGGAGGGCGCCATGGGTACCGAGCGATTCGACATCCTCGTCAGGGGCGATCTCCCCCCGATCATCGTGGAGGAGTTCGTCGGCTTCGACGTGGTCCGGACCGGGTCGGGCTCGACGCACCTGCTCGGAACGGTCCCCGATCAGGGCCGGCTCGTGGGGCTGCTCGAGCTGCTGCACGGATTCGACGTCGAGATCGAGTCGGTCACGCACGTACCGGGTCGGGACGACTGACGGAATCCAGCAGCCCGAGCTCGCGAGCCCTGGCGATGGCCGCGCTCCGGCCCGAGACGCCGAGCTTGCGGTAGATGTGCGCGGTGTGGGTCTTCAGCGTGTTCACGGAGACGAAGCAGCGCCTCGCCAGCTCCGCGTTGGTCGAGTGGTCGGGGAGGAGGGCGAGGATCTCCAGCTCGCGACTCGTGAGCGGATCCGCCAACCCGGCGTTGGGGTCGGAGGCGGGAGGTGCGTCGGATGCGGCGGTGCCGACGCGGCCGTCGCTCCGGAGGGTCGCGACCCTCGCGGCGACGCCGCCCCGATCGATCGCTCGCTCGCCGACCAGGTCGAGCACGACCGGTCCGCACTCGAGGAACACGGCGACGAGGTCTTCGGGTTCGGCGCGGTCGAGCGCTGCATCGACGTGTCCGATGGCCTGCTCGTGCGACCCGTCGAGTTCGGCGAGCCAGCCGAGCAGCAGCGAGCGACGGATGCCGTCCAACGGCGAGTCGTGCGCCGATGACGGCGTCTCGCCGATGAGCCGACGGGCGGCGGCGCGGTCGCGGAGCTCGAGTGCGGCGGCCACCGTCTCGAAGGCGGCCGCCGGGCCGAGCGGTCCCGTGCCCACGAGGCGTCGGAGGGCCAGCTCGGCTCGGCCCGTGCGCCGCAGGACGCTCAGGCGCAGTCCATGCAGGCGGTCGAGGATCGCCGGGCCGGGGGCCGACAGGTCGCCTCCGCGTGAGAGGTCGACCTGGTCGAGGGCGTGGTCGTAGCGACCCTCGGTCGCCGCGACGAGGCCGCCGACGTACCGCCCCACCCAGACCAGCTGCGACCGGTGGTTCGCCTCCGCACGCAGCAGTCCGTCGCGGAGGTGTGCCGCGGCGGCACCGGGCATCCCGCGTTCGGCCGCGGTCAACGCACGGGCCAGGTAGGCGTCGGCGATGACGGGATGCGCGAGCAGCTCGGCCGTCGCCGCCGTGTCGAGCGCCTCGCTCGCGAGCAGCTCGGCCGCACCCGCACGGCCCTGCCAGATGCGCAGGAGCGCGGAGGACCCGAGGGCGCCGACCCGGAAGGGCGGATACGCGATGCCGTCGCTCTCGAGGGCGAGCGCGAACGACGACCCGGCGGCATCCTCGTCGCCCGCGATGAACTCCGCGCGTCCTCGTGAGCCGATCGCGAGGGTCGTCATCAGGTCGGGACTCGTGAGTCGCATGACGTCGGGGTGCGGAGCGCCGGGGTGCGCGGCGATGAGTGCGAGCGCACGATCCGCCGCTCGGATGCCCTCCTCGGGCCGCGGGTTCCACTGTGCGAGGGCGGAGCGCCACGCCTCGGCGGCGATCCGGTGCCCGACGGTGGCCCTCGGGTCGGTCGCGACGCGGCCGAGCAGGCCGCCGGCCCGTCCGGACTCGCCCAGCATCCCGACGAGGATGCCGAGCTCGAGCACGACGTCGAGTCGTCCGGCCCACTCGGGCTCCGGCACCGTGGTGATCCACCGGACGACGGTCCGCATCGCGCCGGTCTCGAAGACCTCGCTCCCGCGCGTCATGATCGCGTCGAGCGCGCGCCCCCAGTCCCGTGCGCGCAGGAGGTACTCCACCGCGGGCGAGACCTCGTCGCGCCCGAGGTGGAACTCGGCCGCGCGGACGAGCAGCGTCCGCTGGGCCTCGGGATCCTCGGAGCGCGATCGGTACCTGAGGAACTCGCGGAAGAGGTGATGGAAGCGGAACCGCGCCCGATGCGGGTCGAGCGCGACGAGGAACAGCGACTCGTCCTCGAACCGCTCGAGGAGCTGCTGCCCATCCGTCCGCTCCAGCACGTGGTCGAGCAGGTCCGCGGTCATGGTGTCGAGCGATGCCATCCGCAGCAGGAGATGTCGATCGCGGTCGGGTACGGCCACGAGCACCTCCTCCGTGAGGTAGTCGGCGATGAGCCGGTCGCTGCCCGCGATGCCCGCGACCAGCGAATCGGATGCCTCGACGCCCCCGGTGAACCTGAAGGCGAGGCCCGCCAGTTGCAGCCCTGCGGCCCACCCCTCGGCGCGGTCGATGACCGGATCGAGGGTCGGACCCGGAAGCTCCCTGCGGGCCACTCGCTGCACTAGTTCGGCCGCCTCGCTCCGATCGAGCGCGAGGTCGGCCTGCCGGAGCTCCAGCATCCGATTCCGCAGCCGGAGGCTGCTCCAGGCGATCGGAGGGTCGACACGGGTGGACAGCACGACGTGCACGTTCGACGGGAGGAGCGCGATCAGCCGTCCGAGATCTGCGAAGAGCCGCGGGTCGGCGAGGTGATGGAGGTCGTCGAGGACGATGACGGTCTCGGGGAACGACCCGAGCTCGGCGGCGAGGCCGTCGAGCAGGGGCTCGCCGATCCCCCCGGCGCCGAGGGCGGTGAGGGGCTCGAGTCCGGCCGCGCCGGGTCTGACCGCGGCCACGGCGGCGAGCAGCCGACGGCTGAACCGCACCGGATCGTCGTCGTCCGCATCGACGTCGATGCGGAGCGTGACGATCTCGTCGTGCCGAGCCCGCCACTGGTCCAGCAGGACGGACTTCCCCGCGCCGGCCGGAGCGACGAGCAGTGTGAGCGGCGCCGCGAGGGCGCCGTCGAGTCGAGCCCTGAGCGCCGGCCGGTCGACCAGGACCTCGGATGGCGGTGGCTCGAGCACCTCGCCCCCAAACCGGTGCAGGTCGATGTCCGGGTCAGTCTGTCACCCCCGGGTCGCGCTCCGATATGGCCAAGGTCCCGTGCGCGCCCGGATCGCGGCCGTCGGATCATCCGATCGGGGTGATGCGGCGCTCGTGCCCGCGTCGATACGTTCCGGACCGATGGGCGTGGCCCGCGCCCCCATGACCGAAAGGATCGCCGCAATGAGCATCTGGGACTTCTTCGTCTGGCTCTTCTGGATCTACGTCCTGTTCGCCTGCATCTGGATCTTCATCAGCGTCTTCGTCGACATCTTCCGCGACCGCACGCTCAACGGCTGGGGCAAGGCCCTGTGGGTGCTGTTCCTGGTGTTCCTGCCGTTCCTGGCCGCGTTCATCTACCTGATCGCGCGGGGTCGCGGCATGGCCGAACGCAACGCGGCCAGGTCGCAGGCCGCGCAGGCCGAGGCGAACGAGTACATCCGGTCGGTCGCGAACTCCGGCGGGGGCTCGGCCGCGGCGGAGATCGAGTCGGCGAAGCGGTTGCTCGACGCGGGGACGATCACCCCGGCGGAGTTCGACGCGCTGAAGGCGAAGGCGCTGGCGTCCGCCTCCTGACCGAGGTTCAGGACGAGGCCGCCGCGGCCAGGTCGCGCGCGGCGGTCTCGTGGGACTCCTGGAGTCGCGCAGCCCGGTCGACCAGCACCTCGAGCACGGTCCGCACGGCGAGCCGCTCCGCGACGTCCGGCCGCACGAGCGCGAAGATCTGGCGCACCGATGCCACGCCCCGCAGGGGCTTCAGCACGATGTTCTCGGGGAGCACGCCCGAGGTGTAGCGGGGCACGAACGCGAGGCCGAGGCCCGCGCCGATGAACGCCTCGACGATGCGCATGTCGCTGAACCGCTGGCTCACCTCGACGCGCCGGCCCCCGGCCTGCTCGATCGCGTGCAGGATGCGCTCGAACGGGAAGCCGGCCGGGACGCCGAGCCAGGTCTCGTCGACGAGGTCTGCCGGGGTCACGTGCGAGCGCGACGCGAGTCGATGATCGGCGGGCAGCCCGATGTCGAGGGGCTCGGTGAGCAGGGGGAGGGCGCGGAGGCCGCGCCCGCCCCACGGGAGTTCGCCGGGCATGGTGTGGGCGAGCACGATGTCGTACTCGTTCGTGAGGTCGGGGAACTCGGCGAGTTCGGGATCGAGGTCGGTGGCGCGCACGACGAGGCCCGCGACCGAGCGGAGGTCGGCGAGCACCTGCGGCAGCAGCGCCGCACCGATCGTGGGGAACGTCAGCAGCGTGACCTCGCCGCTCGGGTGGTTGCGGAACTGGTCCCACAGCGACGAGGCGCGCTCCAGCGCGATGGCGACCTCGGTCGCGCTGCGGGCGAGCGCGTGCCCGGCGCTCGTCAGCACGATCCCGCGGCCGCTCCGCTCGGTGAGCGGCATCCCCGCCTCGCGCTCGAGCACCTTGAGCTGCTGCGAGACGGCGGACGGGGTCCGCCCGGTCGCTTCTGCGACGGCGGTCACGCTGCCGCGTTCGGCGAGTTCGCGGAGCAGGTCGAGTCGGCGCACATCCATGTAGAAATGCTACATGGTTCATGTAGTTCTATGGAATTGTGCTGAACGGTTTTCGAGGGCACAATAGGTGATGTCGGACACGTGCAAGGGCGCACCGAGTCGCCCGACATTCCAACGAACTCCTCGAAAGGAACCGCCGTGTTCTCCGTCTTCGCCATGCTCGCCGCCGCTTCGATCGCCGGCATCGTCAGCTCCATCGTCGTCACCGCGCGCGACGGATACCGCCGCCAGCCGCGCGAGACGTTCGCGCGCACCGTCTAGGTCGCGCGTCGCGGAGCCGAAGGTCTCCGAGCAGGGCCGCCGTGCGGGGGAGGGACACCCCGCAGGGCGGCCCTTCGCATCTCCGCCACGCCCCAGGTCGGGCCTCGCCGCCCGTCGCGTCGGCGACTCGACATCCGATCGCGCCGGGGATAGCGTGACCGCACCGCCGGGGCGCCGGGCGCACGCCCGTGCACCGCGCTCCGACGCGAACCGAGGAGCGAACGGATGCCGACGACCCCGACGACCCCGCCGCCGCCCGAGCCGAGCGAGACCGAACGCCCGCCCGCCGATCGGGCCCTGATCCGGACGTTCCTCCTCGGCCTCGCGGAGGGCCTCACCGCGTCGGCCGAGTCCACCGACCGCATCCGCGCCGAGATCATCGACATCGCGCGCGCGTACGGGGTCGATGAGGTCGACGTCGTCGTCCTCCCGACGATCGCGTTCGTCCAGACCGGGCAGGGCGAGACCGGGCGGATCTCGTTGACCTCGGTCCGGGCGTCGTTCCGGTTCGACCAGATCGCCGCCATGGCGGCCCTCGCCCGATCCGCGCGATCCGCCGGGATCAGTCCGGCGGACGGCATCCGTCGCCTCAACGAGATCGGCGCCATGCCGCCGACCCGGCACTGGTTCATGCGCACACTGGGGCACGCGCTGCTCACCGCCGGTCTCGTGCTGCTCCTCGCCCCGAGCTGGCAGGCGGCGGTCCTGGGCTTCGGGCTCGGCGCCCTCATCGGCGTCGCGAAGCTGACGCGTTCGCAGACGTTGTCGCTCGTGCTCCCGGTCGCGGCGTCGTTCGCGTGCGCCGTGATCGTGTTCCTGCTCGCACCCGTGGTCCAGATCGGCGATCCGCTGCGCGTGCTGATCGCGCCGCTCGCGACCTTCCTACCGGGGGCGCTGCTCACGACGGGCGTCCGCGAGCTCGCGGCGGGGCAGATGGTCGCCGGGACCTCGCGACTCGGGGCGGGCGTCGTCCAGCTCGCCCTGCTCGCGTTCGGCATCCTCGCTGCGGGCACCGTCGTGGGGATCGGAGACGACGAGTACGTGCCCCGCGAGGTGCAGCAGACGCTGCCCTGGTGGATCGCCGGGATCGGCCTCGTGCTCTACGGGATCGGCGTCTACCTGCACTTCGCCGCCCCGGGGCGATCGTACGGCTGGGTGATCCTCGCGCTCGTCGTCGCCTACGGCGCGCAGCAGCTCGGCGCCGTCCTGCTCGGCGCGCCCGTCAGCGGGTTCTTCGGTGCGCTCGTGGTCACGCCGCTCGTGCTGTGGATCGAGGACCTGCCGCGGGGCGTGCCCTCGCAGATCGCCTTCCTGCCCGCGTTCTGGGTGCTCGTGCCCGGAGCCGCGGGGCTCATCGGCCTCACCGAGGGCGCCGTCGAGGAGTCGGCGGGCATCGACGACGTCGCCGCCGCCTTCGTCACGGTGATGTCGATCGCGCTCGGCGTCTTCATCGGCTCGGCGATCTACCGCTTCATCCGGCGCAGCGCGGCGGGGATCGCCGAGTTCCACGTCGACCTCCCGTCCGTGCTGGGCCCGGGGGAGGACTCGGTGCTGTCGCGGATCACGGACGCCGCGCCGAAGCCGCCCCGGCGCGACACCGACGCCGCGCCGAAGCCGCCCCGGCGCGACCCGGACGCCTGAGCGCGACGACGCGGTCGCGTCCACCGGGACATCCGCACGTTCCTCTCAGGCGGTGGAGACTTAGAGTATTCGAGTGACGTCCCGGAATCCCCAGTCCGCCGAGGCCCGCCGACAGCTCATCGAGCACATCTCGAACGAGGCGGTGTTCCACGGCGACTTCACGCTGACCAGCGGCAAGAAGGCCTCGTACTACGTCGACCTCCGCAAGGTGAGCCTCGACCACCGCGTCGCGCCGCTCATCGGCCAGGTGATGATCGACCTCATCGCCGACGTCCCCGACGTGGTCGCCGTCGGCGGCATGACGATGGGCGCCGACCCCATCGCGACCGCCGTGCTGCACCAGGGCGCCGCGCGCGGCCTCGCCTACGACGCGTTCGTCGTGCGCAAGGAGCCGAAGGACCACGGGCGCGGCAAGCAGGTCGAGGGGCCGGATGTCGCGGGCAAGCGCGTCATCGTGCTCGAGGACACGTCGACGACCGGCGGTTCGCCGCTCAAGGCCATCGAGGCGCTGCGCGCCGTGGGTGCCGAGATCGCGGCCGTCGCGGTCGTCGTCGATCGCGACACGGGTGCACGTGAGGTCATCGAAGCCGCGGGGGTCCCCTACCTCGCGGCCATCGGCTTGAAGGATCTGGGATTGTCATGACGGGACGCGACGGACGCTACGACGCGAACGGATTCGACGACGACACCGACTGGCTCATGAGCCAGCTCGGCAGCGGTCGTCGACCCGACCTCGAGGGCCGTCAGGCCGCGCAGCCTCCCGTCGCACCCGCTCCCGAGCCTCCGCTGGCGGAGCCGGCACCCCAGTCCCGCCCCCGCCGGCGCAGCGAGGAGTCGCTCGACTGGTTCTCCGTGGCCGAACCCGCACCGGCCGACGACGCGCCGACCCGGGCGCTGCCCGTCGTGGGCGAGCCGATCGAGCGCACCGCGCCCGGCCCC
>NZ_SDPL01000580.1 GCF_004135055.1 Agromyces binzhouensis
GAGCTGCGGCGCCGCTGAGCAGGGCGCCGGCCGACCGCTAGGCCGCCTCGACCGGCTTCGGTCCCGGGCGCTGCCCGGCGTCGGTGCGCTCGAGGTCGAGCACGATGCCGCCGCCCGAGTTCGCGCCGCGCATGAGGTCCTCGATCCACTCCCGGTCGAGCTCGCCCGCCTCGGGCGACTCGAACACGAACCGGAGCGGGATCGCGGGGTGCAGCCACAGCGAACTGCGGCCGCGCGTCGAACCGTCGACGTGACGCCATGACAGGGTGAAGCTCTCGTTGCGACGGAGCTTCGTCGTGATGGCGATCTTCAGGTGGGCGAGTGCGCGGTCGTCGATCTCGATCGGCGTTCCGGCGTCGCCGTAATACAGGGTTCCCACGGCAGAACACTAACCCCCACGCGGGTACCGGCGAAATCACCTGTCACGGCGACCTCACGGGCCACTCCCAGCCTGGTCCCCCGAACCCGTTCCGGCCTCGAACCGCACGTCATCGGGTGACTTGTCGGGCCTGAGCCCTCGCCACCGCGGATGCCGCGCCACCCCCGTGCGCGTCCACTCCCCGAATCCGATCTCGCCGACGATCTCGGGCCGGACCCAGACGGCGTCCGCGGCATCGGCCGCGGGCACCTCGATGAACGGCGACGCGTCCGTCGCGAGTCCGTCGAGCACCCCCTGCAACCTCTCGGTCTCGCGCTCGCGGAGGCCCGATCCGACCCGGCCCGCGTATCGCAGCCCGTCGGGGGTCGGCACGCCGACGAGCAGCGAGCGGATGCGGCCGACCCGTGTCCCCTCCCCCATCCGGTACCCGCCGATGACGACCTCCTGCGTCTGCGAGAGCTTGACCTTGACCCAGTCGTCGCTCCGGACGCCGGGCGAGTAGCGCGAGGTGCGCCGCTTGGCGACGATGCCCTCGAGTCCGAGCCGTTCCGCCTCCTCGAGCGCGACCGCCGGGTCGAGTTCGACGACGGGCGGGACGTCGACGGGTGCGTCGGCGTTCGGTCGCACGAGGCGTTCGAGCCGTTCGCGCCGCCGGATGTACGGTTCGTCGACCGTCGGCGTCCCCGCGACCTCGAGCACGTCGAACAGGTGCAGTCGAACCGGCACGGATGCCGCGGCCGCGGCGATCTCGCGCGGCCTGCCGAGGTTCATCCGCCGCTGCAGCAGGCCGAAGTCGGGGCGCCCCTCCTCATCGAGCGCGACGATCTCGCCGTCGACGACGGCGTCGGCACGGAGTGCGGACGCGAGGGCCGCGAGCTCGGGATAGGTCGCGGTCCGGTCGATCGAGTTGCGGCTCACGAGCCGGACGACGCCGTCGTCGACGCGGACGATCACGCGGATCCCGTCCCACTTCCACTCGATCGCCCAGTCGTCGCCCGCGACGAGGCCTGCCGTGCCGGGGACCGCGAGCATCGGCTTCGGCACGGGGTCGCGCTGCCCCGCTCCGGCGTCGCGCCGCCCCGCGGCCCGTGCCTCCGTCGTGTCCGG
>NZ_SDPL01000581.1 GCF_004135055.1 Agromyces binzhouensis
CAGGCCTCGACGAGCGCGGCCGCGAACGTGCTCTTCCCGGCTCCGCTGGGCCCGTCGACGAGCACGAGCGGATGCCGCCCGGCCCGCGTCGCACGGAGCACCGCATCGAGCGCCGGGCGCAGCGCGAGCACGCCGGCCGCGTTCACGCCCACACCGGGTGGTACGTTCCCGCCCAGACTGCGCCGGCGATCGCCACTGCAGCGATCGCGGCCGCGATCAGGACGAGCAGCGCATCGGGAGCGCCGACCGTGGACGGCCGCGCCCAGGTCCTCGGCGTGTCGGCGCCGAACCCGCGCGCCTCCATCGCGGTCGCGAGCTTCGATCCGCGTCGGATCGCGAGCACGAGCAGTGCGAACGCCATCGTCGCCGCGCGGCGCACCGCGCCGTGGTCGCCGATGCCGCGCGCCCGGCGGGCGAGCGCCATGGCACGCCAGTCCTCCACGAAGAGTCCGACGAGCCGCGTGGCCGCGAGGGCGCCGAGCACGAAGCGAGCGGGCAGGCGCCACACCTGGGCGAGGCCGTCGGCGAGGTCGGTGGGATCGACCCGGAGGAACAGCAGCGCCGCGGGCAGGCCGATGGCGAGGACGCGCAGGGTCACCGCGATCGCGAGCTGGATCGACCCGTCCGTCACCCTGGCCAGCCAGAACTCGCCGTACACCGTGCCCGACGGGCGGCCGTAGAGCAGCATGCTGATGCCGGCGAGCGGCGCCGCGATGAGGATCGGCCAGGTGCGTCGCACGAGCAGGGCGGGGGTCACGCCCGCGAGGGCGAAGAGCACGAGCTGGATCGCGAGCGCGATCGCGGCGCTCACCCAGTCGACCGTGACGAGCAGCGGCGTCGTCAGCACCATCGCCGCGGCGAGCCGGGAGGCGGGGTTGACCCGATCGACGAAGCGCAGGGTCGGGGCGGGTGTCGCGTCGGCGACGTCGATCGTGCTCATCCGCGCCCACCTCCGGCCGCGGTCCGGGCGTCGGCGGACGTGCGCGCATCGAGCCGGATGCGGTGTGCTCCGAGCGATGCGATGAACGCCGCATCGTGCGTCACCGAGAGCAGGGCGGTGCCCTCGCGGACGAGCTCGTGCAGCAGCCGGACGAGTTCGATCCAGCCGAGCCGGTCCTGGCCGAACGTGGGCTCGTCGAGGATCACCGCGCTCGGTCGCGTCGCCAGCACCGCCCCGACGGTGAGGCGCCGTGCCTCGCCGCCCGAGAGCGTGAAGGGGTTGGCGCCCGCGAGGTGGTCGAGGCGGAGCCGCTGGAGCACCTCGTCGACGCGGGCGTCGACCTCCGCGGGGGCGAGGCCGAGTGCGCGCGGCGCGACGGCGACCTCGTCGCGGACCGTCGTCGCGACGAACTGATGCTCGGGCTCCTGGAACACCGTGCCGATGCGGGTGAGCAGTTCGCGGGAGCGCCATCGCACCGGCGCGTCGCCGATCCCGCGGGCGAGCGTCGGGGCGGCGACGACCCGCCCCGCGCGCGGC
>NZ_SDPL01000582.1 GCF_004135055.1 Agromyces binzhouensis
CCGAACGTGCCGCGTGGATCCGCGCCGCCGCCGACGCCCTCGACGCCGCACGCGACGAGCTCGTGCCGATCGCCGACGAGGAGACCCGCCTCGGCACCGCGCGACTGACCGGCGAGGTCGCGCGCACGACCGCGCAGCTGCGGCTCTTCGCCGACGCGATCCTCGAGGGCTCGTACCTCGAGGCCACGATCGACCACCCCGATCCCACCACCATCCCCCCGCGACCCGACCTGCGACGCGTGCTGCGTCCGCTCGGGCCGGTCGCCGTGTTCGGCGCGTCGAACTTCCCGTTCGCGTTCTCCGTCGCGGGCGGCGACACCGCCTCGGCACTGGCCGCCGGCTGCCCGGTCATCGTCAAGGGGCATCCCGCGCACCCGCGCCTGTCGGCGCGCACTGCCGAGATCGTGGCCGGCGCGCTGGTCGGCGCCGGCGCCCCCGACGGCGTCTTCGCGCACGTCACCGGCCACGAGACGGGCGTCGCACTCGTGCAGCACCCCGAGGTCCGCGCCGTCGGCTTCACCGGATCGCTCGGCGGCGGACGTGCCCTGTTCGACCTCGCGCAGCAGCGGCCCGACCCCATCCCCTTCTACGGGGAACTCAGCGCCGTGAACCCCGTGCTCATCACGCCCGCGGCGCTCGAGGCCCGCGCGGACGAGCTCGCGGCGGGCCTCGCCGGCTCGTTCACCCTCGGCGCCGGGCAGTTCTGCACGAACCCCGGCGTCGTCCTCGTGCCCGCCGGATCGGACTTCGGCGAACGCGTCGCAGCGGCGCTCGACGCGGCATCCGCCGGACCTGCGCCGATGCTCACCGACGGCATCGCCGGCGCCTTCGCGTCGGGCATCGCCGGCCTCGCAGGTCGCGACGGCGTCGACGTCGTCGTCGGCGACCCGACGGCGCAGCGGCCGGGCACGGGCGAGCCCGTCGTCCTCAGCACCACGAGCGCCGCCGTGATCGCCGACCCCGGCGCGCTCCTGCACGAGTGCTTCGGGCCGTCGACCCTGCTCATCGAGTACGCGGACCTCGCCGATGCCCTCGCCGCCGTCCGCGCCGTCGGCGGCAGCCTCACCGCGACCGTGCACGCCCAGCCCGGCGACGAGCTCGCCCCGATCGTCGAGGTGCTCTCGGAGGTCGCGGGCCGGGTGCTCTTCGCGGGCTGGCCGACGGGCGTCGCCGTGAGCTGGGCCCAGCAGCACGGCGGGCCGTGGCCGTCGACCACGTCGATCCACACCTCGGTCGGCGTGACCGCCATGCGCCGGTTCCTGCGGCCGATCGCCTTCCAGGACGCGCCGGATGCCGCGCTGCCGCCCGAGCTCCGCGACGGGAATCCGCTCGGGCTCCCCCGTCGGATCGACGGGACGCTCGTGCTGCCGCAGGGTGTCCCGGGGCGCCGGCCGGCCGCCGGCTGAGCCGCCGCGTGGGCGTCGCCACCTACCTCGTCGCTGCGACCCCGCCGCGCCTCGCGGTCG
>NZ_SDPL01000583.1 GCF_004135055.1 Agromyces binzhouensis
CCCGTGCTCTGGGGAGCGACGCGCAGCCCGAGCGCTGTCGCGGCGGTCACGACGCGCGCGACCTCGTCGGCCGAGCGGGGAACCGCGACGGCGGCGGGGCGCTGCACGACGGCGAGGTTCCAGGGGACGGTCGCCGCCTCGAAGCCGCGATCGCCGGGCAGCAGCACGGTTCCGGCATCGCGGAGCGTCGAGGTGTCGGTGAGCGAGGGGGTCATGTCAGTCCTTCGGGTGTCTCGGGTACGGGTGTGGTGACCGCGACGTCGGCGGCGAGGCGCACGAGCATGCCCGGCACCTCATGGCGTTCTGCGGAGATCCAGGCGACGACCGGGGTCGTGGAGCCGGCGCCGAACCGCTCGAGCACGAGCTCGACCAGCTCCGAGGCGGAACCCGGATCGGTCGCGTGGATGCGCACCTGCGTGACCGCCTCGGCCGCCAGCCCGCGCTCGGCGAGGGCGGACTCGAGTCGGAGGAGCGACAGGCAGAGCTGCGCGGTGGCGTCGTCGGCGTGCAGCAGCGCGCCGTGGTCGTCGACGGACCCGGTCTCGATGGTCGTGGTGGTGGTCACGTCGGACATCGTGCGTGGACGGCCGTGTCCCGCGGTATCCCGTGCGACCGGGGAGTTCGGGCTCCCATCGAGGCGGCCGACGCGACTCCCAGCGTTCTGGGATACCGGCCGGGGCCCGTCGAGGCGCATACTGAACCCGTGATTCCCCAGCTGACCGGGGCCCGCGTGCGGGGCGACGTCGACGTGCTCTCGCGCGCCGGGCTGGATCTCGACGACTTCATCGGCGAGGCGACCGAGTCCGTCCGCCGTGCCGTGCCGTGGGTCGGCGCGTGCGTCGGCACCCACGACCCGGCGACGATGATGCTGACGAGCGCGCGCAAGTACGGCGCGCTGAAGGCGCACAACGAGCACGACCGGCTCTTCGGGATCATCGAGTACGGCGCCGACGAGCCGACGTCGTTCCGGTCGCTCGCCGCCGGCGACCGCCGGGCGATCGGCATGCACGCCACGCACGCCGACGAGGTCGACCGATCCGAGCGGATGACGCGGCTCATGAGGCCCGTCTACGGGTTCGCCGACGAGGCGAGGCTGATCTTCCACGACGGCACCGCCGCCTGGGGGTGCCTCGCGATCTTCCGCGGCGACGACGACCCGATGTTCGACGACGCGGAGATCGAGTTCCTCGGCGCGCTCTCCGCGTCGTTCGCACGCGGCGTGCGCTCGGGCATCCTGACCCGCCTCGCCCACGATCCGGTGTCGAGCGGCGAGACCGGCGGTCCCGCGGTCGTCATCGTCGACGCCCGCGACCAGGTCGCGCAGATCAGCGTCGGTGCGGAGGAACGACTCGAGCAGTTGCGCGGCAGCGCGCACGGCGGCGACCCGCTGAGCCTCGTGACCTCGCTCGTCGGCGCCGCGCGCCGCACGCTCTCGACGCCGGAGGCGCCGCCCGCGCGCG